>CALAHL010000749.1 GCA_937891725.1 uncultured Rhodospirillaceae bacterium
GTTTCGGCATCAGTTCCTGTCTAATTTGCGGACAACAGAGAAATTTTCGGAAAGTGATTTCTCCAAAATCTTTCCGGAAATTCGCAATCACGTGTTGACGCCCGCAGATTGAGCGACTAGGTTCCGCCCGCGACTGGGAATGCTGCGGCGCGGAAGGCTTTTCCGCGCCGTAACTGTCTTAAACTCAACCTGATCCGCCGAAACGAAACGGCCGATCGCAACCGGAGGACCGGAGCATGACGAAACCCCGCTCGTCGACCGCCCGCCGCGACGCGGCACCCCGCACCATGTCTGGTGCGGCCGTTATTCTCGAAGCATTGAAGGATCAGGGTGTTGAGGTCATCTTCGGCTACCCCGGCGGGGCGGTGTTGCCGATCTATGACGAAATTTTCAAACAGAACGCGATCCGGCACATTCTCGTTCGGCACGAACAGGCTGCGGTGCACGCCGCCGAAGGCTACGCCCGTTCCACCGGCAAGGTGGGCTGTGTGCTGGTGACCTCGGGCCCCGGCGCGACCAATGCGGTGACCGGTCTGACCGATGCGCTGATGGACAGCATTCCGCTGGTCTGTCTGACCGGACAGGTGCCGACCCATCTGATCGGCAATGACGCGTTCCAAGAGGCGGACACGACCGGAATCACGCGCCCGTGCACCAAGCATAACTATCTGGTCAAGCAGCCGGAGAAACTGGCCGAGGTGATGCACGAGGCGTTCTACGTGGCGGCCCATGGCCGTCCAGGTCCGGTGGTCGTCGATCTGCCGAAAGATATTCTGTTCGCTGAATGCCCTTATGTGGGGCCCGAAAATGTCGAGCCGAAGGCCTACCATCCTCAGGTCAAGGGAGACAGCGCTGCGATCGAGCGCGCGGTCGACCTGATTGCCAAGGCGAAGCGTCCGATTTTCTATGGCGGCGGCGGTCTGATCAACGCCGGCCCCAAAGCCTCCAAGTTGTTCACGGAACTGGTGCGCAAGGTCGGAGCACCGGCGACCCTGACCCTCATGGGATTGGGTGCGTTCCCGGCTTCGGACAAGCGGTTCCTGGGTATGCTCGGCATGCACGGCACCTATGAAGCCAACATGTCGATGTATGAATGCGATGTGATGGTCTGCATCGGCGCCCGGTTCGACGATCGGGTGACCGGGCGGCTGGACGCGTTCTCGCCGAACTCGACCAAGATCCACGTTGATATCGATCCGTCGTCCATCAACAAGAACGTGGCTGTGGATTTGCCGATCATCGGCGACGCAGCCAGCATTCTCGAGGACATGCTCAAGGTCTGGAAGGCCAAAGGGTATAAATCGAATGAGAAGCCGTTGGCCGATTGGTGGGGCAAGATCGAAGGCTGGCGCAGCAAAAACTGCCTTGCCTATAGCCAGGTCAACCAGATCATCAAGCCGCAACATGCCATCCGCCGTCTGTTCGAAAAGACGCAGGGAATGGACTGCTACATCACGACCGAAGTCGGCCAGCACCAGATGTGGGCCGCGCAGTATTATAATTTCGATGAGCCGAACCGTTGGATGACCTCCGGTGGACTCGGCACCATGGGCTATGGCTTCCCGGCGGCGATGGGCGTGCAGGTCGCGCATCCCGGCGCGTTGGTGGTCGATATCTCGGGCGAGGCCAGCTTCATGATGAACATGCAGGAGCTGTCCACCATGATTCAGTACAAGCTCCCGGTGAAGGCGTACATCATCAACAATCAGTGGATGGGCATGGTCCGGCAATGGCAGGAGCTGATTCACGGTGCCCGCTACTCCGAGAGCTATTCCGAGGCGCTGCCGGACTTCGTCAAGCTGGCGGAGGCCTTTGGCGGTGTCGGTTTGCGGGCGACCGCGCTGGACGAGTTGGATGACGTGATCGACGAGATGATCGCGACTCCGCATCCGGTGCTGGTCGATGTCTGCGTCACCAAGGACGAGAACTGTTTCCCAATGATCCCGTCGGGGGCGGCCCATTTTGAGATGCTTCTTGGCCCGAATGATCACGCCGAGAAGCCGACCTCAGAGGAAGGCATGGTTCTGGTTTGAGCACGTCGCTCGCGGTTCGGGCATTCCGTGCGGACCGTTTTTTCGTTGCATTTCCGCTCGCGCCCTTGGATGAAGGGCCGCGTCCGTCATCGCGGGAGGCCGTCTGGTCTGCGCGCGATGGCAAGTCCGAGGAGTTAAGCCCTTGACGATAAGGGAACAAGAAATCCAGCGGCATACGATCGCCGTTTTGGTGGCGAACGAACCGGGAGTGCTCGCGCGGGTCATCGGCCTGTTTTCCGGCCGTGGCTACAACATTGAAAGCCTGACCGTTTCCGAGGTCGACGAGATCAATGTCCGGTCGCGGATCACCATTGTCACCTCCGGGACGCCAATGGTGATCGAGCAGATCAAGGCGCAGCTCTCCCGCCTCGTACCGGTCTTCGACGTGCACGATCTGACCCTGGAAAGCCCGCATGTCAGCCGGGAGATGGCGCTGGTCAAGATCCGAAATACCGGCGAACAGCGGATCGAATCGCTGCGGATCGCCGATACCTTCCGGGCACGGGCGCTGGACAGCACCCTGGAAAGCTTCGTGTTCGAGTTGACCGGAGATACCGGGAAGATCGACGCCTTCATCGACCTGATGGTGGCCCTGGGTGAGGTTGAGGTTTCCCGAACCGGCGTGGTCGCGATCGCGCGCGGTCATGATCTCGATATGCCCGTCGTCCGCCTGAATAAGGCGCGGCGCCGACACAAGAAAGCGGAGCCGGTGAAGTAGCCGACCCGAGGATCACTGCACACCGACTATCTGAAACCCATACGACGACGAAAAACCAAAGAAGGAGGGGAAACCCATGCGCGTGTATTATGATCGCGACGCCGATGTGAATCTGATCAAGTCCAAGAAGGTCGTGATCGTCGGCTACGGCAGCCAGGGCCACGCCCATGCCAATAACCTGAAGGACAGCGGCGTCAAGGACGTGGCAGTTGCTTTGAAGGCCGACTCCAAGTCGCGCGCGAAGGCCGAAGCCGCTGGCCTGAAGTGCATGACCCCCGCCGAGGCCGCTGCCTGGGGCGATGTCATCATGATGCTGACCCCTGACGAGCTGCAGGGCGACATCTACATTGAGGACATCAAGCCGAACATGCGTGCCGGTGCGGCGATCGCCTTCGCCCATGGCTTCAACGTTCATTTCAATTTCATCGAACCGCGCGAAGACATCGACGTCTTCATGATCGCGCCGAAGGGTCCGGGCCACACCGTGCGGTCAGAGTATCTGCGGGGCGGCGGCGTGCCGTGCTTGGTCGCTGTGGATCAGAACAGCTCAGGCAACGCGCTTGAAATCGCGCTGAGCTATTCCTCGGCGATTGGCGGCGGTCGGGCCGGCACCATCGAGACCACCTTCAAGGAAGAGTGCGAAACAGATCTGTTCGGTGAGCAGGTTGTCCTGTGCGGCGGCCTGTGCGAGCTCATCAAGGCTGGCTACGAGACCCTCTGCGAGGCGGGTTACGCGCCTGAGATGGCGTATTTCGAGTGCCTGCACGAAGTGAAGCTGATCGTGGACCTGATCTACGAGGGCGGCATCGCCAACATGAACTACTCGATCTCCAACACCGCCGAGTACGGCGAATATGTCTCCGGTCCTCGGATCGTCACCGACGAGACCAAGGCCGAGATGAAGCGCGTCCTGGCGGACATTCAGTCGGGCACCTTCGCGCGGAACTGGATGTTGGAGAACCGGGTCAACCAGTCGTCCTTCAAGGCGATGCGTCGCCGGGCGTCCGAGCACTCGATCGAGCAGGTTGGCGAGAAGCTGCGCGCCATGATGCCGTGGATCGCGGAAAACAAGCTGGTCGACAAGGCCAAGAACTGATCCATCCGGTACGGATGGAGGACGGCGCGGCGTCGGGGAAACCCGGCGCCGTTCCGCTTTTCACTAGAAAAAGAGTTAAGAATCTTTGTGACGAGATGGCGTTAAGAGAGCTTGGTAACTTGCTGCGAATCCTGATATCGTACGAAATATCGCATATGTTGTTGCCGCAGAACGGACGGACCAGAGTTCTGGCAGCCGTCCCGGAGCGAGTCCTGGGGTCGCATCCCGATCGTCGTCGTGTCTTTCGCTGCGATCGGGACGGGGTCTTGAGACGGAGACCATGTTGAGCTTGAGCCGGGCCGCTCGTTCCTTTCGGCGGCTCACTGACCTTTCGGAGGGAACGCCCCGTGCACCGGGGACCCAACACGGACGGGACCGAACCAAAGATGTTCTTCGCCAACCTGCTCGGAATGCTGTCGGCCGATATGGCCATTGACCTTGGGACCGCGAACACGCTGGTCTACGTCAAGGGACGCGGCATTGTCCTGAACGAACCCTCGGTCGTGGCGATCGCCACGGTGCGCGGCAAAAAACAAGTGCTCGCCGTCGGCGACGAAGCCAAGCAGATGCTCGGTCGTACGCCGGGCAACATCCAGGCGATCCGGCCTTTGCGCGACGGTGTCATCGCCGACTTCGAAGTCGCCGAGGAAATGATCAAGCATTTCATCCGCAAGGTGCACAACCGGCGCTCTTTTGCGAGTCCGCAGGTCATCGTCTGCGTGCCGTCCGGATCGACCGCCGTGGAACGTCGGGCAATTCAGGAAAGTGCGGAGAGCGCGGGTGCCCGTCGGGTGTTCCTGATCGAGGAGCCGATGGCGGCCGCGATCGGCGCAAATCTCCCGGTTACCGAGCCGACCGGCTCGATGGTCGTCGATATCGGCGGAGGCACGACCGAGGTTGCTGTGCTGTCTCTCGGCGGCATCGTGTATTCGCGCTCGGTCCGGGTCGGTGGCGATAAGATGGACGAGGCGATCATCGCCTATATCCGGCGCAATCATAATCTCCTGGTCGGTGAGGGCAGCGCCGAACGGATCAAGAAAGACATCGGGTCCGGGTATCCGCCGGAGGACGGCGTCGGCAAGACAATGCAGATCAAAGGCCGTGATCTGATGAATGGAGTTCCCAAGGAAATCATTATCGATCAAAGCCAGATCGCCGATAGCTTGGCCGAGCCGGTGAGCCAGATCGTCGAGGCGGTCAAGGTCGCGCTTGAGCAGACCCCGCCGGAACTGGCAGCCGACATCGTGGACAAGGGCATCGTTCTCACCGGTGGTGGCGCATTGCTCGGCAACCTGGATTTCGTGCTGCGGCATGCAACCGGTCTGCCGGTGATGATCGCGGACGATCCGTTGTCTTGTGTTGCTCTCGGCACCGGACGGTGCCTGGAGGAAATGAAGGTCCTTCGAAACGTTCTGATCGGCGCCTACTAGGTGCGGATGGGGATCGGCCGCGGCCCTCACCATACGACCCACCAAACCAGGTTTTAGCGAGATATGGCGAAGCGACCAGGTTCTTTCACAAGCGTAGCGCAACCACCGCGCTCGCTGTGGAGCCGGTTTGCGTTCGGTATGCTGATCGCCGCCTCTTTCGGTCTGATGCTGTTGGGCAAGGCGGATGTGGTTCTGGTCGAGCGGCTGCGGACAACGGTGGTCGATGCCCTTGGCCCGATCATTGAGGTGGCGAGCAAACCGGCTGCCTCGGTGTCGGATG
>CALAHL010000750.1 GCA_937891725.1 uncultured Rhodospirillaceae bacterium
CGTCCGCGGGATGCCGCGTCTCGAAGCAGGGCCTTGGCGCCGAACCAGCATTTCTGCTCATAAGCGCTCCACTGCGCTTCCGAGGCGACCTTGCGGAGGGCTGGGATGCCGCCCGTGGTGACCCTGTCGCCAAAAAAATCGTTACCCAGTTCGAAACCGATGCCGCCGATCTCATAGTCTGCGAACCGGTCAAGAACCTGGGGAGTCAGCTCTACGGTCCGCTTCAGGCTGTCTTCGCGCTCGGACCGCCATCCGCCCTCGGCATGGAGGTCAGCCGCCCTGCACAGGTCTTCGTAGCGGTTCAGTAATTCGTGTGTATCCATGCATCGGTCCCGAAATGGCTCAATGTGCGGGTTGGCCGAGCAACCCCATACGCTTGATATACGGGCGATCTCCCCTCCACAATGGAACTGAAAGGGCTACACTAGGCCCAATCAAAATTGCGGCACAGATGACCGCAATGTGGACAGGGAGAAAGCGCCATGGCCGGAGAATTCCAGGCGATCTATGACCGTTCGATCAGCGACCCGAACGGGTTCTGGGGCGAAGTGGCGGAGGATGTGGTCTGGACCAAGCGCTGGGATCGGGTGCTGAACCATGACACCCCACCCTTCACGCGCTGGTTCGACGGCGGCGAGCTCAACACCTGCTACAACGCGCTCGACCGGCATGTGGACGAGGGCAACGGTGAGCGGACCGCCCTGATCTACGACAGCCCGGTCACCGGCGTGGTCGACCGGTTCACCTACCGTGAGCTGCGGGACCGGGTGGCGACCTTCGCGGGCGCGCTCGCCAAGCGCGGCGTCGGCAAGGGCGACCGGGTGATCATCTACATGCCGATGGTGCCGGAGGCGGTGATTGCCATGCTGGCCACCGTCCGGTTGGGCGCGATCCACTCGGTGGTGTTCGGCGGCTTCGCGGCGCACGAGCTCGCGGTGCGGATCGACGACGCAACGCCGAAGGTGATCGTCTCGGCCTCCTGCGGGATCGAGGGCCAGCGCGTGATCGCCTACAAACCGCTGCTGGACGGTGCCATCGAGCAGGCCAAGCACAAACCCGATGCCTGCATCCTGCTGCCCCGCCCGGTTCTGGGAGAGCGGGAACCGGAGATGGCAAGGGTCGAGGGCCGCGACGTGCTCTGGGCCGATGCGACCTGTGGGGTGGAACCGGCCGAGTGCGTGCCGGTCGGTGCTATGGACCCGGCCTATATCCTCTACACCTCCGGCACCACCGGGCGCCCGAAGGGCGTGGTGCGCCCAACCGGCAGCCATATCGTTGCGCTGCGGTGGTCGATCAAGAACGTCTACGGCATCAAGCCCGGCGACGTGTTCTGGACCGCCTCCGATGTGGGCTGGGTGGTCGGCCATTCCTATATCGTCTACGCGCCGCTGATCGGTGGGGCGACGACGGTGCTCTACGAGGGCAAGCCGGTCGGAACGCCGGACGCGGGCGCGTTCTGGCGGGTGATCAGCCAGCACAAGGTCAAGGCGATGTTCACGGCACCGACCGCCCTGCGTGCGATCAAGAAAGAGGACAGCCAGGCAAAGCTGCTGGCGCAATACGACATCTCGGCTTTCGAGGCGCAGTATCTGGCGGGCGAGCGCTGCGACCCCGACACGCTGAAATGGGCGCAGGAGACCCTGAAGGTTCCGGTGATCGACAACTGGTGGCAGACCGAGACCGGCTGGCCGATCGCGGCCAACTGCCGGGGGATCGAGCTGCTGCCGTTCAAGCCCGGCTCACCGACCCACCCCTGCCCCGGCTGGCAGGTCGACATCCTGACGGCGGAGGGACATCCGGTCACCAAACCGGGCGAGATCGGCGCGATCGCGATCAAGCTGCCGATGGCCCCGGGCGCGCTGTCGACCCTGTGGGGCAGCGACGAGCGCTTCGTCGAGAGCTACATGAGCGAGTTTCCCGGCTACTACCAGACCGGCGACGCCGGCATCCGGGACGAGGACGGCTATATCCACGTGATGGCGCGCACCGACGACGTGATCAACGTGGCCGGCCACCGGCTGTCGACCGGCGGCATGGAGGAGGTGCTGTCGGGACATCCGGACGTGGCGGAATGTGCCGTGGTCGGGGTGGCCGATGACCTTAAAGGACAGGTGCCGCTCGGCTTTCTGCTGCTGAAGGACGGGGTGAACAAGACCCACGCGCAGGTGATCGCCGAGGTGGTGCAGCGGGTCCGCGACCAGATCGGCCCGGTGGCGGCCTTCAAGCAGGCGACCGTGGTCAACCGGCTGCCGAAGACCCGGTCCGGCAAGATTCTGCGGGCCACCATGCAGAAGATCGCCGACGGTGAGCCCTTCAACATGCCGGCCACCATCGACGACCCCGCCATTCTTGACGAAATCCGCGAGGCCTTGAGGCCCATGGGGTACGCGAAGGCGGAGTAGCGCGCGTCGAAGGGCACCAACATCACTTCGAAAATGGAGCGTCTTATGCGCCTGCAGAACAAGATCGCCGTCATCACCGGTGCGGCCAACGGGATCGGGGCCGCCACCGCCGTGCGGTTCGCGGCCGAGGGGGCCAAGGTGGTGGTCTCGGACCGGGACCCAAAAGCCGGCGACGCCGTGGTCGCGGCGATTAAGGCATCGGGCGGTGAGGCCCGGTTTCAGGCCTGCGACGTCACCGACCGGGCGCAGGTCGCGGCCCTGATGGAGTGTGCCCTCGACGCCTACGGATCGCTGGATGTCGTCTGCGCCAATGCCGGCATCATCCACAGCACCCCGTTCCTCGATCTCGACGACGAGACCTGGCGGCGGGTGCTGGACGTGAACCTGACGGGGGTTTTCTATACCGGCCAGGAGGGCGCCCGCCGGATGGTGGCGCGCGGGATCAAAGGGGCGATCGTCAACACCGCCTCTGTCAACGCGGTGATCGTACCGCACAAGCTGGCGGCCTATAACGCGTCCAAAGGCGGGGTGAACCAGCTGACCAAGACCATGGCGATGGATCTCGCCCAGTACGGCATCCGGGTGAATGCGGTCGGTCCGGGCAGTGTGGCGACCGATATGTTCCGCTCCGCCATGCTGCAGGATCCGGAGGGGGCCGAGCGGATGCGGCTGCGCACCCCGATGGAACGCGCGGCCGAGCCCGAGGAGATCGCCGCCGCCATTCTGTTCCTCGCCAGCGACGACGCCAGCTACTTCACCGGCCAGACCATCTATCCCGACGGCGGCCGCAGCGCGATGGCCCAGATCGTGCCGAAGCGGGCCTGACGGTTGCGGGGACGGGCTCGGACCCGCCCCGGCCTTCCATCAGTACATGTGCTGGCCGCCGTTGATGCTGAGGGTCGAGCCGGTGACGAACCCGCCCTCGTCCGCCACCAGGAACAGCACGCCGCGCGCAATCTCGGACGCGTCGCCCAAGCGGCCGACCGGAATGCGCTGCTTGATCTTGTCAAGCACGTCGGCCGGAACCGCCGCCACCATGTCGGTGTCGATATAGCCCGGCGCG
>CALAHL010000751.1 GCA_937891725.1 uncultured Rhodospirillaceae bacterium
ATGATCGCGACATCTATGTCCAAAACGTCTCCGTCACCTGGTCCTCACATCGGCGGAGCCGCCGGGGAAACGATGCACTTTTTCGATCCCGGTAAGATCGGTGGGGCCACGTGGTGCGGTCGGGGCGTTCTGAGCGGTCACCGTCGAGCCCAGATGCTCACACAAGCCGACATCAATCTCTGCCGGTTCGGTCTCGGTATTGGCATCTGCCCAACCCTCCGGCTGTTTCTGGTCGGAGACCTGCATAACGTCTGGAAAGTCCGGGTCGTCCGGCAATCCCGGCTGTACCTCGACCACGCCCATCTGATCGAAGTGATCGATCATGTGATTGATCTGATGGGTATAGCTCCTGTTCAGGTCCAGGGGCTCCAACCAGTTCGCACGGTTGGCAAAGGCTTCCAGACGCTGGGAGCGTGGCAGATCGGTGTTCATCACAATGTCGTACTCGGTTTTGCTCATGACCTGATTGGGCACGCGCGCCGGCCAGAAGGTCGGCAGATACGGATCATAGGTCGGATCATAGCCCGATCGGCAGGACGATGTATCGGTCTGCCAGGGAATCGCCATCCAACGGGTGATCGAGCCCGGGCTTTGCCCGCCCGCGATTGGCCCGTCCGGCAGGGTGAGGGTGTCGCTGTTGATCATCGCGCCGTAGGACACCTCCGGATTGTTCCGCGTGCGGTGTTTGAGCCTGAAGGGTGCCATGTACATGGCGTTGTTCCGCATCGGCCAGGTCATCTCGCAACCCGGGTGAAAGGCGTCGGCCAGGCAGAAGTCCATTGCCGCCTTCGTCAGGGTGTCCGGCTGATCCTGGATCGGAACATCGTCAATTGTGCGTGGCGGCTCCGCCGTCGGGTCGTAGTCGGCATCGAAGTTCCCAAGCGCCCATTGGTCCAGCATCCAAAGCTGGAGATCCGAGAGGGCGACGTTCTGGCGTGGGGTATGGGCAGCCGGGACCGACATGGCGTCGCCGTACATCCAGGGCCACGGAACCGGCGACCAGGAATCCACATCGAAATGCCGGAAGTTGTTCTTGAGCACCCGACGCATTTCCAGATTAGCCGGGGTCGGATCATTGAGCCGCGCCAGCCAGTGCTCGGTCGAGAAGTCGAACGGGCTGTTGAAACCGAAACCGCCGGCGAAGCCCTGGTTGACCCATTGCAGGTGGCTCATCCGTTCGAAGATCGGTCGGATGTCGTTCTGGAAAGACGGCCGTTCCGGATGGGGCAGGGTGCCCGCGTTGACCGCTGTGTCCCGCATCAGATCCCACATCGTCCGCGGCGATTTCTGCTGGGGGCCATAGTTCGGCGGCGCGCAGATCACCCAGGCCGGCTCAACCCGCAGCTCGACCCCCTGGTAGGTCACCTTGGCCTTGACCGGTCCGTCCGAGGTGTCGTCGTGCCAGCCTTCGTTGTTGGCGAAGGTCACCGCCTTGCCGCCGTCACAGGACGCCGAGACCCCGTGGCCGCCCAACACGATCAGGCGTCCGGCATCATCAGTGCGAAGTTCGCCCAGATAGACCTCAACCCCGACGAATTTTCCGCCGGTGAAGGCATAGCGTTCGCCGCTCTTGTCCTTCCCCTTGATGCGCCGTTCGCCGGGCATGATCCGCAGGGCGGACCGGTCGCCGAAGGTCGCGTTTCGGAGGAGAGATGGCGGGGCATCCTTGGCTTCGGGAATGTCTAGCGCAAGTTGGAACTCGTACCAGGAGGATTTCTGGTTCCCCAACTCGACCTTCCATTTGATCTCGGCATTATCGGCGGTCAGCTCCTTCACCGGCACGCCGAGCGCGTTCAATCCGTAGACACGGAACCGCGCGGCTTCCCGTCTCAGCCGTCCCTTTTGATCCCGGTAGGCGCCGGGCGGCAGCGGCAGAGGCAGAGGATCCGGCACTTCCGGGCCGAGATAGAAGCCATCAGGGCTGTTGCCGACCCGGGTGACGCCGATTGGCGGATAGATCGCAGCCTTCACAATACAGTCGCTTGCCGCGTCCTCGGGATACTCCTTGGGCTCGCTGCCGGTCGACGGGGCCGGGACCAATGGCTCGGTCAGCGAGACGCCATTCGCCAATCGCCGCTGATCGGCGCTGCCCTGATAGACCACATGCCGTGCGGCGGCGATCGAGCCCTGCGGCTCCTGGTCCGGCGGGGTACGCCAGATGTTGAAGGCCAGATTCTCGCCATAGTCCGG
>CALAHL010000752.1 GCA_937891725.1 uncultured Rhodospirillaceae bacterium
CCCTCCGGAACCGGGGTGGCATCCAGGATGTCGGCCATTCCCTTGGCGATGGTCAGGAAGGTCGCCACGCTTTCCCGACTGGTCTCGTCGATGGTGAGGCCGAGGAGGGGAGCCGTCGCCTGAATGTAGCTGTCGGGATCGAACTCGGACTTGGTCATCGTTTGGTCCTCAGGCGGGCTCAGGCAAAAGGCTCACGTGAGCGGCGACGATCCGCCATCCTTCTGGCATACGGGCCCAGGTCTGGGTCTGCCGCCCCATCCGTCCGTTGGAGAGACGGCGATACTCGGTCCAGGCGGTGGCAAAATCGGTGCCGTATGTGGTGATCACGGTCCGGGTCAGCTCTCGGCTGATATCGGAGGCGTCACGCGCCTTCCGGAACCCGGCGATCTCGGCATGGCCGTACAGCGTCTCGACCGGCCCGTAGCGCACGGTCTCCTCCGCGACCCAGAACAGGGTGTTGAGCTCGTCCACATCGTTCGCCATCAGCGCTTTCTCATACCGGTAGAACTGTGCTGTGACCTGGTCGACAATCTCAGGAATGTTGATCTGCATGGTGACCCTCTAGGCGGCGTGGTCGGGGGAGATTTCCGGCGCCATCGGGGTGGCGGCCAGAAGAGTTCGGGTATAGGCGTCGGACGGGTTTTTCATTATGGCCTCGGTCTCTCCCGCCTCCACCATTTTTCCAGCCCGCATGACAATCATTCTGTCGCACAGCAACCGGACCACGTGCAGATCGTGGCTGACGAACAGGTAACTGACGCCCAGCGAGGCTCGAAGTTCGGCGAGCAGGTTGAGCACCACCGCCTGGATCGAGACGTCCAGGGCGGCCGTCGGCTCATCCAGGATCAGCAGCTTCGGGCGGCTGGCGAGCGCGCGGGCGATGCCGACGCGGGCCTTCTGACCGCCGGACAGCTGGTGAGGAAACCGGTCGAGCAAGGCAATCGGCAATCCGACCTGACCCGCCAGTTCCTCGACCCGGCCCTCCGGCCGCTCGTCGGTGAGGCGTCTGATCGGGTCCGCGATCGCCTGCCGGGCGGTGAAGCGGGGATTGATGCTGTCTGTGGCGTCCTGGAACACCATCTGAAGGCTGGCGCGGCGGGGGTCCCGGGCGAATTTGGCGGCGGGCGTGCTGATCAGGGATTTGCCGTCCAGCAGAATCTCTCCGCTGGTCGGGTCCAGCAGGCGCATCACCATCGAGGAGGTGGTGGATTTCCCGCAGCCGGATTCACCCACCAGA
>CALAHL010000753.1 GCA_937891725.1 uncultured Rhodospirillaceae bacterium
CTTATTTCGGAATATGAAGTATCCCAGCCTCCCGAGACTGAACCCTATTTCGATATGGATCTATACATGATCGAAAACCGAATCTAGTATTGTTGTTGGAAACGCATACCGAAAGGCCGTCTAAATCCACACAAAATAAGTGGTAATACAGACGCGAAGGGTGGGGCAATTGCAGAATTCCTCGGTAGTTCATAAAGAATTCGACCACAGTGCGTTCATGGAAGCCACGAGATTTTTCTCGAGCGCGAGCGACAGGTTTCCGCAAGACTCTGTCCGGGCGATTGCTGAAGAGGTCGTCAATGTCTTGGTGAGGCGCGCCTCCGGCCCGAGACACGCGAACGGCACAGCCCTGCTCTCCACAAAAATCGAAGCTCTATGCGACGCGCTCGTCGGAGACGATCCGGATGCGGCGGCGAAGATGGTGGTGAGTGAGCGTTTGGCCGGGCTCCCCATAGATCTGGTCTATCTCGGCTATGTTGGCGAAGCCGCCAAGCGCCTGGGGACCCGTTGGGATGATGATGAGATAAGTCTGTTCGATATGACCGTGGCGGCCGGCCGCATGTTCGGGATTTTGCGCGGCCTCAGAGGCGATTTCACACCGTCCCTGGCAAAGCCGGAAAAGCGCGCCCTGTTCGCCACCGCTCCGGGTGAGGAGCATGCCATCGGAATCACGATGGCCGCGGATATGTTTTCAAGACGCTCCTGGGATATCGATCTGGAAGTCGGACTGTCCCACAACGAGATCCTGGAGGTCGTTGAGAACACCGACTATCCGATCATCGGCTTGTCGGCAGGCAGCGAGGATAAGATCGTCGCACTCAGCCGTTTGATCGTGGCACTCCGGATCAGCAAGCCCTGGCTGTTGATTCTTGTGAGCGGCCAACTCGCGGAGACCCAAAGGGATCTGATGCAGATTGTCGGCGCCGACGGTATTGCCTTTGATGCCGCGACCGCGATCGCCGAGATGGATCGCTTCTCCGAGCTTTTGCTCGAAAGATGGGCTCCCACGTCGGATATGTAATTCCGATTTCCGCTTGCGGCCAGACACTGCCGGCGACTTCGTCTTCAGACGGCCTATCGTTTAGGATCCTGGGGTCTGGATTCGACCCCAACCGATACGGATCTCATGAAAGCAGTTGTCTTCGATCTCGACGGAACGCTGATCGACAGTGCGCCCGATCTTCACGAAGCAGCCGTTCATATGCTGACGGCACTCGGCAAGCCGCCGATCCGTCTGGATCAAACCGTTTCCTTTATCGGAAACGGCGTGCCCAATCTGGTGAGGCTCTGCCTCGAAGATGCGGGTCTGCCAGCGGACGAATTCGAGGCGGGATACAAGCTGTTTGAGGATCACTACCTCGCCCATCCGACCGAAAAGACGATCGTATATCCGGGCGTTCAGGATCTGTTGTCGGACCTTCGCAGTCACGGAATTCCGATCGGGCTTTGTACGAACAAGCCGTCGGCCATGACCGAACGGGTCTTGGCCGACCTCGCGCTCGACCTGGCGTTTGATGCCGTGGTGGCCGGAGACACGCTCTCGACCCGGAAACCGGACCCGGCACCGCTGCTGCACGCGCTGTCCCTGATGGGCGTTTCGGTTGAGGACGGCCTGTATGTCGGCGACAGCGTGGTCGACGCCGAGACGGCAGCCTCAGCGCAGGTCGATTTCGCCTTCTTCACCGGCGGCTATCCCAAAGGCGGCGAGGATCGATTTCCATGTGTTCTGCGCTTTGACGACCTCATCATCCTGCGGGATCACATAACGCGGCAGTGAGATGACATTTATTTGCAGCGTGACGGCAGACCACCCGCCCGGATCGGGGTATGACTCCTTGGATGCCCTCTCATAGTCAGGTCGCTCAGATGATGTCACCAGCCGAAGTTCGCGATTTTATTTTCAAGAGAACCGTCCAGGCGATCGATCCGGAGACCATGAACGTGGTCGCGCTGATCACCTATAACCCCGATTTCACGTGCCGGATCGAGCATCTGGACACCAAGGCCACCGACGCCGGCGTCTACGGCTTTACCGATGCGGTCTATTGGACCACCTATGAGACGTTCCGCGACGGAACCACCAACAATTTCGCCCTCAAGGAACAAGGCGCCGGCCGGGCGCAGGCCTATTACGACGATGGACGCCGGGCATTCCTGCTCGTTCACACGACGCCTTAAGACATTGGGAGACCCGGCGATGAGCGCAGACAGGTTCGAGGTGTCCAGCGAGTCCGAAACCATGATGGCCGTGGTGACGACCGGAAACGGCGGCTACGAAAGGCTGGTCTATCGCGCGGTCCCCGTCCCTACCCCGAGCCGGGGCGAGGTGTTGATCCAGGTATTGGCCGCCGGGGTCAACAACACCGAAATCAACACCCGTCTCGGCTGGTACGCGTCCTCCGTCACCGATGCCACCGACGGCACGGCTGTCGAGGCGCGTGAAGACGGGGGCTGGAACAGCGCCACGCCATTTCCCTTCATTCAGGGCACCGATTGTTGCGGCCGGGTTGTGCAGGTCGGTCCCAACACATCGCTCGACATGCTCGGCGCGCGGGTGCTGGTCCGGTCCTGCATGCGCCCGAGCGGCTATGAGGATCCGGAGAACATCTGGCTCGGGTCGGATTTCGATGGCGCCTTCGCGCAATACCTTAAGGTTCCGGCGACGGAAGTGTTTCCGGTCGACAGCACCTGGAGCGACGCGGAACTGGCCACGATCCCGTGCGCTTACGGAACGGCGGAGAATATGCTGCATCGCGCGAAGGTTCCGGACGGCGCCCATGTCCTGGTCACCGGCGCATCCGGTGGAGTTGGATCGGCCACCGTGCAGCTGGCGAAACGCCGCGGCTGCCGGGTTACCGCGATCTCCAGCCCAAGCAAGGCCGAGCACCTCCAGGCGCTTGGAGTCGATGCGATTCTCGATCGAAATAGTGACCTTCTGGAGACCCTCGGCGCCGACTCGGTGGATGTGGTCGTCGACAATGTGGCCGGACCCGGCTTTCCGACGCTCCTGAAAATTTTGAGGCGCGGTGGCAGCTATGTGTCGTCCGGAGCGATCGCCGGTCCCATCGTGCAGCTCGACATGCGGGATATGTACCTCAAGGACATCACCCTGTTCGGCAGCACCGGATGGGATGAACCGGTATTCCGCAGCCTGATCTCCTATATCGAACGGGGAGAGATCCGCCCGCTCCTCGCGAAGACATTCCCACTGGACCGGATTGCGGATGCCCAGGCGGAGTTCATGGAAAAGCGGCATTTCGGAAACTTCGTTCTGATTCCGCCGCAGGCCGAGTAAGGTTCAAACACCGAGATGGAGAGTGGCGATCTCGGGTGTGATGTCGGCGAACGCTCCGGACCAGACGGAACTGCCTTTTTCGAGAATGACCGCCCTATCGGCGACCGCCCCAAGCTCTCTCAACGACTTGTCCACAACCAAAATCGCCAGTCCCGTCTCGGCCTTCAGCAGGGATATTGCGGCCCAAATCTCTTGGCGGACAACCGGTGCCAGCCCCTCTGTGGCCTCATCCAGGATAAGAAGCCTGGGGTTCGTCATCAGGGCTCGCCCGATCGCGAGCATCTGCTGCTCGCCACCCGACAGTGAGGCTGCGCGCTGCTCAAGGCGCTCACCGAGCCTGGGGAACAGTCGGAAGACCGCCGACAGATCCCATGCCCCAGACCGGGCGGCCGCGATCAGGTTTTCACGGACGGTCAGGTTCGGGAAACAGCGCCGCCCCTCCGGCACCAGCCCGATCCCGGCCTGAGCGGCCTCATACGCCGGAACGCGGTCCAGATCCGTTCCCCCGAACACGACGGTCCCGCCCGTGTTCTTCAGGAGTCGGCAGATGACCTTGATGGTGGTGGATTTCCCCATGCCATTGCGTCCCATCACCGCCAGGACTTCGCCTTCGGCCACCTCCAGGTTCACGTCGAACAGAGCTTGGGCCGGACCGTAGAAGGCGGCGATCGAGGACAGTTTCAGCAAACTCATAGCGCCGCCTCCTCACCTAGGTAGGCCCTGCGGACCAGAGGATCGGCGCGAATCTCGTCACCCGTTCCCGACGCGATGATCTCACCATAGACCAGCACACTGATCCGATCGGCGAGCGCGAAAACGGCATCCATGTCATGTTCGACAAGCAGAATCGGGGCCTCGGTGCGCAATCCATCAAGGACAGCCGTCATCGTCCGCGACCCCTCCAATCCCAAACCGGCCATGGGTTCGTCCAGCAGGAACGCCTTGGGAGACAGGGTCAGGGCGACCGCGACCTCAAGCTGCCGCCGCTGACCATGAGAGAGATCGGATGCTCGGTGCCGCACCGCCGCCTGCAGCCCGACCCGCTCCAGCGCGCGCATGCCGGTATCGACCAGGTCCTGATCTTTCAGGGGATCATGGAAGAAGCGGAAGACATCGCCCCGATGGCCAAGCGCCCCCAGAACAACGTTCTGCAGCACGGTCATCTCCATCGCCAGTGATGAGATCTGGAAGGTTCGGCCGAGGCCCGCCCGCGCCCGGTCGGCGGTATCCAAGCCGGTAACGTCCCGACCGGCAAAATGGATCGATCCCGCATCCGGTTTGAGGTTGCCCGCAATCTGCTTGATCAGCGTCGACTTGCCCGCGCCGTTCGGACCGATCAGGGCATGAATCTCTCCGGCCCGAAGATCGAGCGAGACATCGTTGCAGGCCACAAGCGCGCCGAAGCTCTTGGAGATGTTGCGGACATCTAGGAGGGTCTCAGTCATGGGCAACCGCCCGCCCGGCCAACAGGCCGATCAGCCCCCCGCGCGCGAACAGCACGACACCGAGCAACAACGCACCCAGGTAGATGTGCCAATACTCGCTCAAGCCCCCGAGAAAATGCTCCAGCAGAATGAACATGATGGCGCCTGCGACCGGCCCCATCACCCGCCCGACACCGCCCAGAATGACGAAGACCATGATTTCACCAGAGGTCTGCCAGGTGAACATCGACGGACTGACGAACCGGTTCAGATCGGCGAACAGCGCACCCGCCAGACCGGTGATGACGCCCGAAATCACAAATGCCACAAGCTTCAACCGATTGGCCTTGATTCCGACCGCCTGGACCCGGTCCGCGTTCTGCCGCGCCGCCAC
>CALAHL010000754.1 GCA_937891725.1 uncultured Rhodospirillaceae bacterium
CCCGGCCGGCAAGCGCGATCCGCATATCTGGATGGATCCGGGCCTGTGGCGGGCGGCCATCACCCGCGCGGTCGAGGCCCTGAAATCCGTCGATCAGGTCAACGCGCCGTTCTACGACCAGCGTCTCGATCAGTATCTGATGAAACTTGACGAGTTGGACGCCTATGCCGACAGGGTGATGACGACGATACCGGAGACCGCGCGGTCGCTGGTCACGGCCCATGACGCTTTCGGCTATTTCGGACGTCGGTTCGGCCTGACGGTGTACGGCATCCAGGGGATCTCGACAGAAAGCGAGGCTGGTCTGAAGGCGATCGAGGATCTGGTCAACCTGCTGGTCGCCCAGAAGATCCCGTCCGTCTTCGTTGAGACCTCGGTGACCGAGCGCCACGTGTGCGCCCTCATAGAAGGCGCCGCGGCCCGGAATTGGGAGGTCCGCATCGGCGGGACCCTGTTCTCCGACGCGATGGGGGTCCGGGACACCTACGAGGGCAGCTATATCGGCATGATCGACAGCAACGTCACCACCATCGCTCGCGCACTCGGCGGAGATGCTCCCTCAGGCGGCGCGACCGGAAGGCTCGGACAATGATCGCACAGCCACAACCTCACCGCAGCCCGATTGACCCCGCAGCACCGCTTTCGGTTCGGGATCTGACGGTCACTTATGACCGCAAGCCGGTGCTTTGGGGGCTCGACTACGACGCGCCAGCCAAGGGTCTGATCGCGGTGGTCGGCCCGAACGGGGCTGGCAAGTCGACCTTCCTGAAAGCGACCTTGGGCCTGGTCCCCTTAATCGGCGGAACCGTTCGGATCTTCGGAAAACCGGTGGGCGAGATGCGCGACCGGATCGCCTATGTGCCGCAGCGGGAAAGCGTGGACTGGGAGTTCCCGGCCTCCGCCCTCGACGTTGTCGCCATGGGGTTGTACGGCAAGATCGGGTGGCTTGGGCGCGTCACCGGCAAGCACAAGAAAACCGCCCTTGAACAGCTTGACCGGGTCGGCCTGGCGGATTTCGCCGACCGCCAGATCGGCCGCCTGTCGGGTGGACAGCAGCAGCGGGTTTTCCTGGCCCGCGCACTGGCCCAGGACGCCCAAGTGTATCTGATGGACGAACCGTTCGCCGGCGTCGATGCCGCGACCGAGCGGGCGATCCTGGCAACCCTCGTCGACCTTCAGAAGGCGGGACGCACGGTGATCGTTGTCCACCATGATCTCGATACGGTGGCAGAGTATTTCGACCACGCGCTGGTACTGAACGTCAGAAAAATCGGCGACGGCAGCGTCGCGGACGCCCTCTCGGCCGACATCCTGCGGCAGGCCTATGGCGGTCGCCTTGCCACCGCCCACCTCCCCGACCTCGCCCGCGCCGGCTGAGCCGGCCGATGGAAAATCTTCTCGATATTCTGCTGTTCGGTGGCGGCTACAACACCCGGCTTGTGATGGTCGGCGCGGCCCTTCTGGGAGCCGCCGGTGGCATGGTCGGCAGCTTTGCGCTGCTGCGGAAACGGGCGCTGATCTCGGACGCGATCAGCCATGCGACCTTGCCCGGCGTCGCCATCGGGTTCTTGGTTGCGTTCTGGCTGACCGGGTCCGGCCGAAACCTGCCGATCATCATCGCGGGAGCAGCGCTCAGCGGGGCGCTCGGCGTGCTCGCGGTGCAGTGGATCAAAGACAACACCCGGCTCGCGGAAGACAGCGCCATCGGGACGGTGCTGAGCGGATTCTTCGCCGTCGGAATCGTCCTGTTGTCCTGGTTGCAAGGTCTGGAGATGGGCGGACGCGCCGGCTTGCAGGGGTTTCTGCTGGGTGCGGTCGCGACCATGACGGTGGCGGAGGCCGAGCTGATCGCCGGGCTTGCGCTAGCGATCGTCGTGGTCAGCCTGCTGCTGTTCAAGGAATTCAAGCTGGTCTGCTTCGATCCGGACTACGCCGCCTCAATCGGACGGCCTGTGCGCTTTCTCGACCTCGCGATGATGGGATTGCTGCTGATCCTGGTTTCCATCGGATTGAAGGCTGTCGGCCTGATCCTGGTGATCGCGATCGTGATCATCCCGCCTGCCGCCGCGCGCTTCTGGACCGAGCGGCTGTCGGTCATGGTCACAATCGCGATCGGCATGGGCGCCGTCAGCGCCTATATCGGCGCCGGTCTGTCCGCCGCGGCCGACGACCTGCCGACCGGTGCGGTCATCGTCCTGGTGCAAGGGGCGATGTTCGCGGTCAGCCTGCTGGTCGCCCCGAACCGGGGCGCCATCGCCGCAGTGCTCCGCACCAGATCCGACCGTCGCGCCTATGCGGCAGGCACCCTCGCGGAACCCGATATGCCGGATCGCGGAAGGTATCCCGAATGATTTCCGTTCAGGACTTTCTGCTGATCGACGCACCGGCGATGGTGACAGGTGCCCTCGCCGCCCTTGCCTGTGCCCTGGTCGGAAATTTTCTGGTGCTTCGAAAACAGGCGCTGATCGGCGACGCGATGAGCCATGTGGTTCTGCCCGGCATCGTGGTCGCGTTCTGGGTGACCGGCGTGATCTCGGCCGTGCCGATGCTTCTGGGCGCGCTGGTGGCAGCCCTGGTGGCTGCCGGTCTGATCGAGGCCATTCGCAGGCTCGGGCACATGGAGCCGGGTGCCGCGATGGGCGTGGTGTTCACCGTCATGTTCGCGCTGGGCGTGGTCCTGCTGGAACGGTCGGGCGGACGGGATGTGCATCTGGATGTCCAGCACGCACTTTACGGAAACCTGGAGGGCACGTTGTGGATCGGGGCGGACGGTTGGGGCTCTCTGGTCGATCCGTCGGCGCTCGCCGAATTGCCCCGCCAACTGGTGACACTGGCCGTCATCACCGCAGTCATCGGGGCCCTGATCGTCCTGTTCTTCAAGGAATTGCGGCTGGTCACGTTCGATCCGGCGCTGGCGACCGCGCTGGGCTTTCCTGCCCATTGGGTCAATTTGGCGATGACCGTTGTGACGGCGGCGGCAGCGGTCGCGGCGTTCGAGGCGGTGGGGTCGATCCTGGTCATCGCCATGTTCATCTGCCCACCCGCTACGGCCCGTATGCTGACCGATCGGCTGACCACGCAGGTCTGGCTGTCGGCCCTGTTCGCGGTCGGCGCCGGGCTGCTGGGCTACCTGTTTGCAGCATTCGGACTGGGGTGGTTCGGAATAGACGCCTCTCTCAATGCGGCCGGCATGATCGCGGTGGTGGCGGCCTCGGGCCAAGTGCTGGCGATGCTGTTTTCTCCCCGGCACGGTGTCATCGCCCGCAGGCGCGCGATCCGGCGGTCGGCAGATGAAGCGACCGCTCAGCGGCTCGCCTGAAGCCCTTTTTCGAAAGCGCGGAAGGTCAGCAGGATCGAGGCATGGCGGTTCCGGAAGGCGCGTGCCGGCTCCAGGGCCTTGAGCTCCGCGAACCGGCCCAAGGGCGGCGGACCCTGCCGTTTCAGCATTGCCTCCAGAGCGCGTCCCGCGTCCCGGACCTCGGCAACGGTGGCCCCGACCATGGCGGCTCCGACCACTGACGCGGAGGCGGACCCCAGCGCACAGGCGTCGACTTTTTGGCCGTAATCAACCACCACATCGCCTTCGATCCGCACGCTGATCTCAGCGGAAGACCCGCAGGCCCGGCTATGGGCGCGGGCGGTGAACGTCGGATCGGCGACCGCATGGCCCTGGCGCGCGATCGGGTCCGCCAGATCCAAAAGCCGATCCTGATAGACCTCGTCCAGCACGGTCATAGCGGGAACCCTTTCAGCCGGTGGCGGCATCCACCTCGGCCTGCGCCCGGCCCTTAATCGCACCCAGCATGGCGGACAGTCCGTTTTTCCGGGTCGGAGAGAGGTGGCTGTCCAACCCGATTTTCGCGATGAAATCCGGCTCGGTCTGTATGATCTCGTCCGGCGTCCGGTCGGAATAGACCCGCAGCAGCACCGCGATGATCCCGGAGACGATGGCCGCGTCGCTGACCGCGTGAAAATGCAGCCGGTCGCCCCGTTTCTCTCCGGCCAGCCAGACCTGGCTTTGGCACCCCTTCAGCTTGAACTCGTCCCGCCGGTAGGCGTCCGGCAATTCCGGCAGCTTTCGGCCGAGATCGATCAGATAGCCGTATCGGTCATCCCAATCGTCGAAGAAACCGAACTCGTCGATCAGTTCCTCTTGCGCCTCTTCCGGGGTCGCGGTCGCGGGTTCCAAACTGTCGGTCGTCATGCAAGTCCCTCCATCATCACCCGAACATGGGTTCCGACGCCCAGCCTGTCCAGCCTTAGACCGATCAGACTCAATCCATCCGACCGCGCGCCGCCACCGGCCAGACCGTTTCCACAACGCCGGTCTCCAGCCCGCCACGCACGCCGACATACCAGTCGTGCAGATTCACCGTCGGGTCCACATGGCCGGGGATCAGCCAGACCCGATCCCCGAGCCCAAGCCGTGCGGCGCCCTTGCCCAGCGACAGTTTGCCGTGCTCATCGGACGCTCCGACATAGTGCACGTCGGGCAACAGCCAGACACTCGGCAGCCCACTGTCGATCGCCGACGCCTTATGTCCGGCGTCCAGCACGGCGATCCCGGGGGCTGCCGCACTCATCACGGTCGAGGCCACAAACAGCGCGTGCTCGAACTCCCCCCGCTCCGCTCCCTCGGTGTCGAGGTTCTGGGCGTAATCCGCATCCATGAAGCAGTAAGAGCCGGGCTGCAGCTCGTTCCAGAGCCCGTGGGCGGTCTCGAAGCGGAAACTGCCGGTTCCGGCGCCGCCGATGGTCCGGCAGGTCAACCCGACGGCCGAGAGCGCATCAACGGTTGCCCGCACCCGGGCGCCGGCATTCTCGATCGCCTGTCGGCGCTCCCCATGGCCCCGGATATGCTGGGCCGAGCCGTGATAGGCCTGCAGGCCGTCGAAGGTGAGATGCTCGGCGGCCTCGATCCGCTGGGCCAGCGCCACCGCCGCCTCCACGGTCGGCGCCCCGCAGCGGGCCGCGCCCACGTCGATCTCGACGAGCACGTGCAGGACCACCCCCGCCGCACGGGCCGCAAGCGCATAGCCGTCGATCTGATCCGGATGATCGGCGCAGACCCCGATCCGCGCCCGGCGCGCCAATGCGGCCAGCCGCGCGCATTT
>CALAHL010000755.1 GCA_937891725.1 uncultured Rhodospirillaceae bacterium
GTCGCTGCCATGGCCCAGATGCAGGTGAACGTCACAGGCGCCCGGAAGCACGTGCAGGCCTTTGACCGAGATCGTCTCCCGCGCGTCGCCCCCGCCCCCTGGCTCGGCAATCGCCGCGATCCGGCCGTTCGAGACCAGGACATCCACCTCCCGGAAGCCGATGCCGGCCAGATACACCGTGCCGCCCGCCAGTCTCAAATCGATCGCCGTCATGTCGAACGCTCCTGCGTACCTGTGAAGGCTTCATTCCTAACGAAGAGTGCCCGCGTATGAAAGCCGAACGGATGCCTTACTCCGCGTTGCCGAACCGGCCGCCCCTGCGCTGGCCGAACGGCGCGCGGGTCGCGGTCTGGGTGGTGCCGAATGTGGAGCACTATGAATACCTACCCGACCCGATCCGCAGCCGCGATCCCTGGCCGCGCATGCCACATCCGGACATTCTGGGATACGGACAGCGCGACTACGGCAACCGGGTCGGATTCTGGCGGATGACCGACGTGACGGACGCGCTCGGCATTCCGGTGACGCTGTCGCTCAATCTCGCCAACTGGGAGCACTACCCCGAGATCATGGAGGCGTCGGTCGCGCGCGGCTGGGACATCATGTGTCACGGGATCTACAACACCCAATACCATTGGGGCCTGCCGGAGGAGGAAGAACGGGCGATCATCGCGGACTGCGTCGAGACCTACCGGCGCCTGACCGGGGGCCTGCTGTCCGGCTGGTTCTCACCATCGGCGACCTTCACCGCGAACACCCCCGATCTCGTGGCGGAAGCCGGTATCGGCTATTACTGCGACTGGTATCACGACGATCAGCCGACCTGGATGAACACCCGGTCCGGCAAGCTGCTGACGATCCCCTATCAGATGGATATCAACGACGCGATGGTCCTGCGCCATGCCCTGGAGGCGGAGGATTTCGCCCGCATGATCGTGGATCACTTCGACACCTTGTGGGAGGAGGGGGCCGAACACGGGCGCGTCGTCTGCATCGCGCTGCACCCCTACATCATGGGCCACCCCCATCGGATTCGGCATCTCGAGCGGGCGTTGCGGCACATCGTCGAGCACGAGGGTGTCTGGCTGGCGACCGGGCGGGAGATCGCGGAGTGGTATCGCGGCCAGCATCCGGCGCCGGTGGGGGACGCGTTATGACCACGCGCGCGCCCGGCATGGACCACGGACTCTATCCATATTCCGCATTGCCCAGTCGCCCCAGTTTGCGTTGGCCGGGTGGCGCGCAGGTTGCGGTGTCGATTGTTTTGTATCTGGAACATTGGGAAATGGTTCCGCCGGGATCGGCGCTGAGGGACCCGCGTTTCAAGGATCCGTTCGGCGATTTCGCACCGGACTATCGGACCTATACGATGCGGGAATACGGCAATCGGGTCGCGATCTTCCGGATCTTCGAGGCGCTCGACCGGATCGGCTGGCCGGTGACGGTGGCGACCAATGCCGCCGCCTGTGCCCGGTATCCGAATCTGATCGCGGCCTGTGCGGTGCGCGGCTGGGAATTCGCGGCCCACGGCATCCATGCGACCCGCATGATCAGTGCGCGGCTGGAGGAGTCGGAGGAACGGCGGGTGATTGCAGAGGCGGCCGCCACGCTCGAGACGGCGACCGGAACCGCACCTGTCGGATGGATCGCTCAGGATTTCGGCGAAAGCGTCCGCACCCCGCAGATCCTGGCGGAGGCCGGGTTCAAATACCTCGCCCATTGGCCGAATGACGATCAGCCCTATTGGATGTCCACCAGCCCACGGCTTCTCTCCATTCCCTGTCAGGCGGAATGGGATGATGTGACCTTGCAGTGGCATCGGCGGATTCCGGCCACTCGGGTGCCGGGCCTTATCGACGAGGCCCTGGCGGTTCTGCATGAGGAGGGGGCCGACTCCGGGCGTACCCTGTCGCTTGGGATTCATCCCTGGCTGTGGGGCATGCCGCACCGGATTCGGTATCTGAACGAGACGTTGGACCGATTGGCCGCCTATGACCGGGTCTGGCCGGCCCGCCTTGGTGATGTCGCGGGTTTTATTGAGAGAAATCCGGAAATGATCCCGTGATCGCGTATCAGGAGGTGCGGTTTCACCCCAAATAGGCGTAAACTGTCAACAATTACGAGGGCCAAAGAGTCCCGATCAGCTTGAGGAAGCGAAGCCGTGGCGAATTCAGATATCTCGCAGCCGTTGATGTCGGCGAACCTGTCGATGCTGGCCTTTCAGAGGTTGGAGCAGGCCATCATGGCCGGTGAGCTCCAGCCCGGTGAGCGGCTCAGCGAGGTCACGCTCGCCAAGCGTTACGGGATCAGCCGGGGGCCGTTGCGGGAGGCGATCGGCCGACTGGAAGGGCGCAATCTTGTTGAACGGGTGGCCAATCAGGGGGCCCGGGTAGTGTCCCTTAATGAGGCTCAAATTTTGGATCTGCTGGTGATCCGCGAGAGTCTGGAGGGCATGGCCTGCCGCCTGGCCGCGACCCGGATTAAGCCGGCCGAACTCAAGCGCCTGCACGGTATGCTGGACAGTCACGCCCGCGATGCCAGGGTGGTCAGCGAAAAGGGCTATTTCCAGGGTGGAGGGGATCTCGATTTCCACTACCGGATCGTGCGGGCCAGTGGGAACGAGCGGCTGATCAAGATGCTGGACGAGGACATGTACTCGTTGTTGCGGCTGTTCCGGCAACGGCTCAGCACCGCACCGGGACGTCCCGCCCAGGCGCTCGAAGAGCATCGCGTGGTGCTGGCGGCACTCGATGCCCGCGACCCGGACGCCGCCGAGGCGGCCATGCGAACCCATATCCGCAACAGCCGCGCCAGCATCAATCACATCATCGCGGTTCGAGCGGAAGCTGAAGTAGCTTAGGGCTTGGAGGGAGAGAGCAGCGTTCAGGGCCGCTCTCTCCGCTCCGGTCGCCGCCTACTTCGGCATCACCACATAGCTTTCGACCGGCGGGATCTCCGAGATCAGACCGGCATCTTTCAGGAACGCCGCGAACCGCCGATAGCGCGCCGGGTCGATGGCGGCCGGGCTGTGGGCGAACCGAGGCAGGGTGTCGCGCCAGGCCCGCCGGTTCAGCTCGTCATTCGCGTCCGGATGGTTGCGCACGAACAGGTCCCACGCGGCGTCCGGATGGTTGATCATGTAGACCGTCGCCCGCTCGACCGCATCCAGGAAGCGGTGGATCGCGGGATCCTCCCGCCGGTCGTTGTGGGCTACATAGATCAGCTGATCGTAGGCCGGAACTCCATGCTCCTCGATGAAGAAGGCGCGACCCGGACGCTCAATTATGTCCATCTGATTGAGTTCGAAGTTGCGGTAGGCGCCGACCACGGCATCGACCTGACCGGAGACCAGGGACGGCGACAGCGAGAAGTTGACGTTGATCAGCTCGACATCGTCCATGGTCAGGCCCACGGTTTTCAGCATGGCGCCCAGGACCGCTTCCTCGGTGCCCGCGACCGAATAGCCGATCTTGCGGCCCTTCAGGTCAGCCAGTGTCTTGATCGGACCGTCTGCCAGCACCGTCACCGTGTTCAGCGGGGTCGCGACCAGGGCGCCGATCCGGGACAACGGCAAGCCTTCGGCCACCTGCAGATGCAACTGCGGTTGGTAGGAAATGGCGATGTCCGCCCGTTTGGCGGCGACCAGCTTCGGCGGGTCGTTGGGATCGGCGGGCGCGATCAGCTCAACCTCCAGGTCGGCGTCGGCGTAGTACCCCATCTCCTGGGCAACGATCAGCGGGCCGTGATCCGGGTTCACGAACCAGTCGAGCAGCACGACCAGTTTGTCGGCGGCGCGGACCGGAGTGCCGGACAGGCTGAGGGACAGGAGCAGGGCGGCCAGGAGAGTCAGGGATCGGCGATGCATGGGAACTCCAAATTCCGGTGGTGAGGCATCAGGCATGGTCTTCGACCTGCCAGGGCGTGAGCCGCTTCAAAGTCAGGTCGACGAGGCTGTAGAGCGCGACAGACAGCACCGCGAGGGTGAGCAGGGAGGCGAACATCAGGCCGGTCTGCATCCGGCCGTTGGCGTGCAACATCAGAAAACCGAGCCCGGCGGAGGAGCCGACCCACTCTCCCACCACGGCGCCGATCGGGGCGACGGCGGTTGCAACCCGCAGGCCTGAGCCGAAAGCGGGCAGGGCGGCGGGCAGGCGCACCCGGGCGAACAGCCGCCACCCGTCGCAGCCCAAAGTGCGGGCGCTGTCGAGCCAGAGCGGATCGACCCGTCGGAGGCCGTCATAAAGGGCAGAGGTCACCGGGAAGAAAATGATCAGGGCGGCCATCGCCACCTTGCTGGCCATGCCGTAGCCGAGCCACAGAACCAGGATCGGGGCGAGGGCGAACACCGGAATCGCCTGGCTGACGACCAGCACCGGCATCAACCATGGCCGAACCCGACGGAAGGCGGTCAACAGCAGAGCCGTGGAGAGTCCGACGCCGACGCCGATCACCAGACCCAACAGGATCTCGGTTACAGTCGTGACGGCATGGCCCAGAATTTGGGGCGCGCGCTCAACCCAGGTGACGGCGACCTCGGCCGGGCCGGGCAGGATGAACCGGGGCACCCCGGTCAGCCAGACCACCATCTGCCAGATGACGATCAGGCCGGCCGCGATCGTGAGGGGACGCGCCGCGCGCCCGAAAGTTCGGAGCAGCGGTGACGCATCGACCTGGCTGAAACGGGAGTGCGCGGGGTCGCGCATGACCGTCCTTCTCCCTCCGCCGGCATGACCCGGATCAGGTTCTGGGGTCGTCCGATCACCGGACCTCTCAGCCACGCATCCATGGCTCCCCCGAAGTACTCGCCGCGATCATTGAGCCAATCGGGTCGGTTTGGCAAGAGGGTGATTTAAGGAATGAGGCTCCGCAGCCACTCGACCTGACCCGAGGTCTCGATGGCGCCGGGACGGACGGCGCGGACCGCATGGATGGCATTGTCCGGATCCATGCCGCCGGAGATCAGCAGGGCGGCGGTGATGGTTCCGCTGCGCCCCAAGCCGGCCCGACAGTGCAGAAACACTTTCTCACCGGCCTCAAGCCGACGAAACAGATCGTCCTTCAGATCGGGCCAGGCCGCAAGGAATCCGCTGTCGGGTGCCGAATAGTCGTTGATC
>CALAHL010000756.1 GCA_937891725.1 uncultured Rhodospirillaceae bacterium
TGGTCGAGTAGTGGAATTCGTGCCCCACCAGAGCGGTGCCCGCCTTGAGGCCCGACTCGATCGACGCCACCGCCTCTTCCGCGGAAAATTTCGCCTTCAAATCGACCCATGCACCGCCATACATGTTGCCCAAAAACACCGATGCCAGACCGAAGACGTGGCTGAACGGCAACACGCCGAAAATCCGATCCCCGGGTGCTGCCCGTCGTGATCGGCAGGAGCGCCCCGCCACAAACAACAGGTTGTCGTGCGTCAGCATCACGCCCTTCGGGAGGCCGGTCGTCCCGGAGGTGTAGATCATCGCAGCCACCCGATGGCCGGGCGCGAGATCGCTCTCATCGACCGGGGCCTGCGCATCCGAGAAACGCGCGACAGAGGCGGCCAGATCGGACAACTCCGGGAATGTCACAGCACCGTGGCGTGCCCCATGCGCGTCGGCATCCGTCGAGCAGCCAATCGTGTAGATCCCGACGCGCGGCCCCGCATGGTCGCGTATCCCATCGATCTCACGGGCGGACAGACGAGCGTTCACCGGAACCGCCCAAGCGCCGAGACGGGCGGACCCCAGGATCGAAACCGCCATCGCAAGCGAGTTCTCGCCCACGATCATGACACGGTCGCCCGGCTGCACCCCCGCCGCGCGCAGAGCATCGGTGACAGCCATTGTGCGTGCAGCGAGCTCCGCGTAGCTCAGGACCCGCCCGGCCTCGCTCAGCGCGGGCGCATCGCCCCGGTGCGTGGCCCACCACGCAATCGGTTGCCAGATACCCTCAAACGCATCCAGATCGGGACCGATCGTCGACGGTCTCCCCAGATCCGAAAGGTCCTCCTGCGCCACGTTATCCTCCGTCGATCCGTCGCTGGGCGCGACATGATGGTTCTCTTTAGACCGAACGGTAGCGAAATACGGAATTCAGGACCAGACGGAACGCCTACCTACGCAACACTGCCAAATCGCAGAACGAGGAATGCTTGGTCACGATATTCTCGTCCACCCGCTCCAGGATCTCGGCCTGGGCGGTCTGGAAGCCCTGACGTTGAACGTAGCGGACCAGTTCCACGATGTAGTCCGTATCGGCTCGCGTCTCGCCTTCGGCAAAAAGCGCACGGGCCAATGTGGCGCCGAACTCCGTCATCCGGTAGCACGGCAAACTCAGGGTGCGGGTCGGGTCCTCATGGGTGATCCGCAATGCGGTGTCGGCATACAGCAAATTGGTCGAGAATTTGGAGGTAATCTGACTTTGGAACGCGCGGCTCAGATCCTTGTTGGTGCGGATCAGGCCGTATTCCTCAAGCAACAGGATCTGGTCGGCGGACACATCCTTGGTGTCGAAGAACTCCTGCCCCAGACGGACCACGAAATTGTTGATCGTGAACGCCGCAAACCGACGAAACAGCTGCAACCCCTCACGCGACAAGCCGGGCAGCCGCGAAATCGCGATCGGCGGGACCGCGCCCGCCCGCTTAACCTCCATTACCAGCATCCGGGACCAAAGCCGGACGAACGCCGGGTCCGAGGTATCGGACGCCGCCTCGCAAAACCGTGCCATCCAGTCCGGGTCGGGCGCCCCCTCATCCACGGTTTCCGAGAGGTTGGTCAGCGCCCGCTGCAGGATACCCTCGATGTTGATTTGCCGACGCAGCTGCAGGTGATCGACCCGCTCGGCCATACGCTCGGCCAAAGTCCGATCGCCATCGCCGATCGTCCGCTCATGGTGCAAGCCGCGCAGCCAATCGCGCTGCACGCCGCCAAGCGCCGAGATCACCATCTCGTTCAGCCGGGCCAGAGCGGGAGAGGCCTTGCCCATCATCGGCTTTGGCAGACCCAACCTTGTGGGTGGTGCAATCAGCCGCTTCACGGTGATCGCGTCCGAACTGTCGCTGTCGCGGCCGAGACCGTCTCCGAAATCTGACATCATCCCCTCCCGATCACCCAGACAAGATGCCACTTCGCTAATCCTACCACAGTCGCAGGCTACGTTAACCTGCAGCGCGACGGCACCGGATTGCGAGAGCCAATGGCCAGTTTGCGGGGCGCAATGATTGTGCGAGGCTCAGAGATCTTCTCAACGCAGCTAGGTGGACCTCATGACGACCAAAGCCTCTCCGATACGAGCCCTTCTTGACGCCGGAGCGGACGACGACCGCGCCCTGACGGCTCCCGGTCGGCCCGACATGACCTTCGGTCAATTGCGTGCCCTTACCGACCGAACCCATCGGCAGTTGGCAGCGAAGGGCATTGGGCCGGGCGATCGTGTGGCGATCGTCCTGCCGAATGGCCCGGAGATGGCCTCCAGCTTTCTGGCGATCGCAAGCGGGCTGTCGGCCGCCCCGCTGAACCCAGCCTACAAACAGGCAGAGTACGCGTTTTATTTGGAGGATCTGGCACCCAAGCTGGTGCTTGTGGAGGCTGGAAGCGACAATCCGGTGCGGGCGGCAGCGGCCGATCTCGGGATCGAGGTGGCCGAGATCCAGACCTCGGACACCGACCCGGCCGGACAGTTCACCCTATGGGATGACGAGGCCGATGCCACGCCACCCGGGCCCGATGACGAGGCGTTGGTCCTCCATACCTCCGGCACAACGTCGCGCCCGAAGGTGGTCCCGCTGACCCAGAGCAATCTGGTGGCCTCGGCGAAACATATCTCCGGAACCCTGTCGCTTGGCCCGCACGATCATTGCCTCAACATCATGCCGCTGTTTCATATTCACGGCCTGATCGCGGTGGTGATCAGTTCGGCGTCGGCCGGCGCATCTGTCTGCTGCACGCCCGGGTTCAACGCGCTGAAGTTCTTCGAATGGGCGGTCGAACAACAGCCAAGCTGGTATACCGGCGTGCCGACCATGCACCAGACCATTCTGCTGCGGGCAAAGCGCAACTCGGAGATGCTGGAGAAGGTATCCTTCCGGTTCATCCGGTCTTCCTCCGCCTCCCTGCCGCCGGCGGTCTTCGAGGAACTGCACAAGACCTTCGACTGTCCGGTGATCGAGGCCTATGGCATGACCGAGGCGACCCACCAGATGGCCTCCAATCCGCTGACCCCCGGCAAGCAGAAGCCGGGTTTCGTGGGCCTGGCGGCCGGACCGGAGATCGCGATCCTCGATCAAGCCGGCACCGCTCAGCCGTCGGAGACCGAGGGCGAGGTCTGCATCAAGGGTCCCAACGTGACGCCGGGTTATGCAAACAACGACAAAGCCAATGCCGAGAGCTTCACCAACGGCTGGTTCCGCACCGGCGACCAGGGGTTCCTGGACCCGGACGGCTATCTGAAGATCACCGGCCGCATCAAGGAGATCATCAACCGCGGCGGCGAGAAGGTCGCGCCGCTTGAGGTCGATGACACCCTGATGGAGCACCCTGCCGTCCAGCAGGTCGTCACCTTCGGTGTGCCGCACAAAATGCTGGGCGAGGAGGTCGGTGCCGCCGTGGTTCTGGCCGAGGGCGCCTCCGTCACCGACAAGGAACTGCAGGAGTTTGCCGGCCGGACACTCGCACCCTTCAAGGTACCGAAAGTCGTGGTGTTCCTGGATGAGATCCCGAAAGGCGCCACCGGTAAGATGCAGAGGATCGGCCTGGCCGCCAAATTGGGACTCGGAGACCCGACATGACGAAAGTCTGTGTGTTCGGCGCGGGTGCAATCGGCGGCTATATGGCGGCGGCCCTGGATCAGGCCGGGGCCGAGGTTTCGGTTGTGGCGCGCGGCCCGCATCTGAAGGCTATGCAGGCAAACGGTCTGACCCTGCGGATGGCCGGAGCGGAGACCAACCACAAGATCCGCGCAACCGACGATCCGTCCGAACTTGGCCCGCAGGACTATGTGATCACGGCCTTGAAGGCGCACTCGGTGCCACCGATCGTCGACACCTTTGCCCCGCTGCTCGGCCCCGAGACAGCGATCGTTCCCGCGGTGAACGGCATTCCTTGGTGGTACTTCCACGGCACGGATACCGTAACCGAACTTGACGGCACCTGGCTCGAGACGGTCGATCCGGGCGGTGCGCAATGGAAGGCGTTCGGGCCCGAGCGAGCGATCGGCTGCGTGGTCTATCCGGCCTGCGACGTGCCGGAGCCGGGCGTCGTCCAGCACAAGTCCGGCAACCGGTTCACACTGGGCGAGCCAGACGGCTCGGCAAGCGAGCGGGTCGAGGTGCTGTCGAAACTGATGATCGCCGGTGGGCTCAAGGCTCCGCGTAAGACGACGCTGCGGGATGAGCTGTGGATCAAGCTTTGGGGCAACAGCTCGTTCAATCCGGTCTCTGCGCTGACCGGCGCCAGCCTGGACCTGATCGGCGCAGATGCCGCGTGCCGGTCGGTCGTGCGCGACATCATGACCGAAGGTCGGGCCGTGGGCGAGGCGCTCGGCGTTCGCTTCAACGTGGACATTGAGCGGCGCATCCAGGGTGGTGCCGACATCAAGGGCCACAAACCCTCGACCCGCCACGATGTCGAGCTCGGTCGTCCGATGGAGATCGACGCGCTGGTCAGCACCGTGCAGGAACTGGCCCGACGCCTCTCGATCCCGACGCCGACGCTAGACACGGTTGCAGCTCTTCTCCGGATGCAGGGTCAGGTGTTGGGGCTCTACACACGGCGCGAGGCGCTGGAGGCGATCATCGCCGGGGAGTACGTCCCGGCGGAGCGTTAGGACGAGACGCCGTCCAGATATCCCAGCAGAGCATCCCGAAACGGCGCCATGCTTTTGTAGCGAGCCATGTCGTCCGGCATATCCCGGATGGTGGCGGCCAGGGATGCGGCAAGTGCGGGGTGCGGATCGAGAATGGTGATCGGATCGACGATGGTCTTGATGCCGAACACCAGAACCCGGCATTGCGGCAGCGACACGAAGGTCTGGCGCTCGACCCTGACATGCAAACGGTCCGGCGCATTGGCGGGGGTGATGCTCGCATCGTGGAGTCCGCGCCCATGCCCGGTCGGCTGGAACAGCGTGGGATCGTCGATCACCGACCAGTTCGCGCGCAGGTAAGGCTGCTCCGGCGAGACCTGGTCGAAGAACCGATCGACCGGACGGGCCAGTCTGTCGTTGAAGCCGGGAACGGGCTCGTGGATGCCGGCCATCGGCTTGCCGATCTTGTCGGACAGCCGCCAGCGCGCGGGAAAGCAGAGACTGGCCGCAATCAGCACCCAGCCGGCCTCCCGCCGCTCCATCAGCAGCAGATCCTCCTGCACCATCCGCCCCGCGAGATCGAGCGGGGCCGCACCGGTCACGGGAACTGCCAGGCCAGGGTGACCGGGATGATGGGTCAAAAGATTCGCGCGCAGGTAGGCAAGACATTCGGCCTGAGCGGCCTCGCTGCCGTCTAGCGCATCAAAGACGTCGGCATGCCGTTCAGCGAGCAACCGCGTCTTCTCATTGAGTTGCCGCACCGTTCGATCATCGGGCTCGATCCAGGCGGCCATTGGGATCGCCCGGATCCCCAGGGTCAACTGGTGGCGTCCCTTGTCAAATGTCGCATAGTCAAGAACTGTCGCCATTTCGTCCTGTTCCTACTGCGAGCCCGGCTCCACCCAGACCGGCCGGCCGAGCTCCAGGCCGACGCTCAGAGGCTGTTCTGGCATCGACACCCGCACTGTAAGGGCGTCCACATCCTGCGGCAGATCCAGAACTTCCGGAAACAGCGCCCACAGCATGTTCGGATTCTCCGTCATATGGATCGGTAGCGAGATCAGGACGGCACCGCTGGATGCGACAACCAGATCGATCTTCATACCGTTGGGATAGGCTCCATCCGTACGGATCGGAATCCCGAGAACCCGGCCCGGACGCACCGCAATATCAGACCAAGACAGATCGATTGCACCGAAGTTCGGCGTGGAGATGTCGGCGACACCGTTCACGTCGCTCTCGAGCGCGCCGTCCGCCGCACGCCAACCTCCACCCTCGATCCGTTCGGCACGCGGGGACAACTCGGAGACGAACCGAGGCGCCGGCGGCTTCGCTTCACCCAGATAACAGATCCGAGCACGGTCCTTCGAAACACCCAGAACTCGGATCAAATTCGGTAGCTTGCCGATCAGGGGTCCCACTGCCACAAATCGGCGGGTGCTGCTGCCGCTTATCAGATCCTGCAGTGGTCTTTCCGCCGCCCCCAGATTCAACCCCCATCCGATCACCCGCCCAGCCGCATCCGTCACCACGGCCAACGCAGGTTGATCGGTCCCAGCCTTGAGGCGACCGGCATCGCGGGCCTCCGCATCAGGCCAAGCCATCCAACCGTACACCCGCAAACCCATCCGGGGATCCGCGCCAA
>CALAHL010000757.1 GCA_937891725.1 uncultured Rhodospirillaceae bacterium
CCCGGTCTTTGGCGATGTCATCCGACAGCAAGGATAGGGGCCGGACCCCACAGGTCAAACCGTCAGATCGCCAACTGGATCAGTGGGCCGCCTCGATCCGTCTGATGAAGCTTTCCAGGATGATCTGATAGAGTTTGTCCTTGAGAATTTTGTCTTCGACACCGGCGTCGATATTTGGGTTGTCGTTGACCTCGACCACGAACACGCCTCGGTCGTTTTGCTTCAGATCGACGCCATAGAGCCCGATCCCCATCAGAGCTGCCGCCTTGATCGCGACCTCGATCACCTCGGCCGGTGCGTCCTCGACCGAGACCGTCGCAAAGCCGCCGGACTGGTTCCTGCCGCTGGCGCCGTGATTGTAGATCTGCCAATGCTTGGGGGCCATCTTGTATTGCGAGACGAACAGCGGCTTTCCGTCCAGGACACCGACCCGCCAGTCGAATTCGGTCGGCATAAACTCCTGCGCAAGGATCAGGTCGCTGTCCTCGAACAGCTCCCGTGTGATCCGGCGGAAATCGGCCGAATCATTGGCCTTCACCACGCCGCGTGAGAACGAGCCGTCCGGGATCTTCAGAACCATCGGATAGCCGAGCTCCGCCTCCGCCCGTTTCGCACCGCGTGGATCCAGGATCAGCGTGCGCGGCGCCGGCACCTTGTGCGATTCCAGCATCTCGGCCAGATAGACCTTGTTGGTGCACCGAAGGATCGAGGTCGGATCATCCAGCACCGGCATCCCCTCGTCCTCCGCCTTGCGGGCGAAACGGTAGGTGAAATTGTCCAGGCTGGTGGTCGCCCGAATGAACAGGGCGTCGTATTCCGCAAGGCGCCGGTAATCCCGCGCTCGGATGGTTTCGACGGCGACGCCCATCCGGTCGCCGACCTTGGCGAGGGTGGCGATCGCCTTAGGGTCCGACGGTGGCAGCTCTTCCTTGGGGTCGATCAGCACCGCGAGCCGGTAGCGTACCGGGCGATGGACCGTCGGATCGCGCCATTCGCGTCGAGTATAGGCTTCGAAAGCCGTCGCGAATGCCTCGGTCTCGTCGGCGCGCAGATCGTCGATTGTGCGGGGCCGGACGGCTTTGACGTAGAACCCCCAATGGGCATCCAGTCGCACCTGAATCCGCAGAATCGGGGTGCGGAACCGGTCGAAGGCCTCCCGCGCGACTTTGTCGAAACGCCCGTCCAGCGCCCGTCCGAAATAGCCGTCGATCGAAAACGATGCCTCGGGCTTCTCTTTCAACCGGCTCAGCGTCGTGAGCAACACCCGTTCGACCGCCCGCACCGCCGCCCACGACCTGCCGCGATCCTTAAGCGTCAGGATCTGTGCCGCGGTCGGAAGAATGTTGTGCCCCCGTGCCTCCGCCAGCAGCGAGGCATAATAGCCGGTTCCAAGGTAGACCTGATCCCGCGACAGATTGATGATCCGGACCCGGCCCGCGCCGACCAGCTTCGGGTCGGTCAGATAGTCGCGGGTCCGCACAACCGTCAGCCCGTCCGGCGGGGTGGGCAGATCCTGAGGTCGGTCGACCAGGACGACCGGAAGGCTAGTCTTACGCTTCATGCGCGGCTTCCTTCTTTGCGCCCGACCAGGACTGCGGCCTGCAGTCGGGATTTTCCGAATCGCGCCACCCGTTCGAAATCCGCGCGACGGATCGGCACGTGCACGCAGTCGACGTCGGTCTTCGAGAGATCGTCATCCATGTCCGGATCGTGGACCAGGACCACCTTGTCGTTGACGCCGGTGACCACCACCCAATGGGGGGTCTTCTCGCGGTTGAACAGATAAGTGCTGATCAGGATCAACGGCACCCACCCTGCGCGCAGCGCGTCTTCCAGGATCTCCGGGGTCACGCCGCCCAGCTCGACCGCCAGACCGGCAGCCGCCATATCGGCCTCGAAGCTGGCATGAACACGCTCGATCACCGCCTTTTTCTTGGGGTCCCGGACGGTGTCGAGAAACAAGGGGCCTACCTTGCTCACAATGGCGCGAACCGGATGGCCCCGCTTGTGCGCAGCTAGGGCCAACCCGTGTGGTCCGCACCCGCCGTGGCCGGAGGTCATGAAGACGGTGGTGGCCTCCCTCCAGATGCGCAGCTCTTCGTCCGGATCCATCTCGGTCGCCGCACTGTCTTGCTGTCGGGCCGCCATTGCCATGATCAGACTGGCCGGCCCGCAGGTGAAGTCGGTCGATTGGTGCAGGTATGGAATATTCGGAAACTCAGGATCCGGCACAAAGCGGATAGGCTTCTGCATCCGCCAGGCATCGCCGTCGTCTTCGTAGTAGTGATGAAGGGTCTGGAACGGCTTGTAGCCCTGCCGTGTGTAGAGCGCGATCGCCCGGTCGTTGTCGGCGCGCACCTCCAGCCGGATCGCGACCGTGTCATGGGCGCGGGCTGTTTCCTCGGAATGCTCCAGCAGCAAATGCGCGATCCCTTGACCTTGCGCCTCGGGTAGGACGGCCAGCGAATATAGGCGCGCCAACGCGGTGCCGCGATGAAACAGCACGAGCCCGTAGCCCAAAACGATGCCCTGGGTTTCGGCCACGAACAACTCGGCCCGTGCACGGCTGAGAAAATAATTGAAGCTGCGGCGGGACAACCGATCGGTTTCGAAACAGACCTTCTCCACCTCGAGCAATGCATCGATATCGGACGCACGCGCCGGTCGGACGACCGGAGCCGGGTGGGCATCGGTCACGTGACTGCGTGTGAGGGTGTCGGGGTGGCCCATCTGATGGGTGCCTTTCGCGCGGAGGACCGAAACTCTAACCGATCCAAGGGTTTCTAGATCGGAAAATCGTCGGATTGGTCAATTGCATTGATCGCATGGGTGCCACGATGTTTATCGGGATCTCGCCATATCGTCGATTGCGACCACCCGATTTAGGACCGCGTAGTTCCGATGGATCTCTCCGAACGGAGCGATATCCCAAGTCCAGCGTGCCATGGGTTCCGGCAAGATCACGCCGTGAAGTGGGTCGATGACCTCGATCACCTGACTGTTCGCGTCCAGAACCTCGTAGAATCGGTCGCAGATCAAGAGCTGTGGGCAGCGGAATCGGGCCAGCCAGGCGAGGTGATTTTCCACGAGGCCGCGATGCACCGTTTCAACGATATCCGCGTTCAAACCCTGTTGCTCGAGCAGCCGGCCCGGTTGCACCGGAAGCTGGGACAACAGATTGACTGAGGTCACGAAAGTGATCCGGTCGTCGTCGACCAGCGCACGTGGACGCGGGATCCTGGTGCCCCCGGTCGCCAGAATTTGGATCGCTTCGGTCACGTCATGCCGAACGCAGGAGACGTTCTTCAGGGCCGTTGCAAGCCGCCGGGTTGGCCAGGAGAACGCAAGGTCCACAAGGGCGACATGTCCGAATTTGGCGGACAATTCCAAAAGGGGAATGTCGTGCAGGTGTCCGGCCCCGAGAACGAGTGCGGTGCCGTCGGGATCGGCGCGTTCGGCGGAGCTTAGGATCGTCTCCCTGGTCCGTGCCTCGTGAAAGGCCCAGTTCGCTCGGTTGCGTCGTCGACGGGACGAAATCGCGATAAATTCCGAGAGTTGCCCGCTCTTGCGGGTCAACCGATCGGCAGGTGTGGTCATCCAGTCGAGCGCTTCTCTCAGCATGCCGGTTTATAAGACGGCTTCACTCCACTTCCAAACCGCCTAGATAAGGTCTTCGCCTGCCGGTCGACATCTCGTCAGTTCAGGCCGTATCGAGCGAAGGTTCTTTGAAGCTCTTGATTGTTCCAATAGACCCGGAACCGTGATTTGAGATCTCGCAGCTCTTCAGAGTTTGCGTTCGCGTCCATCATACTAAGCAGGTTGCCGCTGCTGCCATAGTAAGTTTCGACATATTGCGAAACGACGCGTCTGCGGTCGCCTTCCTCCCGATACGTCCGGTCCATCGCTTCGGAAATTTGCTTTGGCGCGTTCATCATGGCTTCCGCCAACCCACCGAAAATCGCCACCAGTGGATTCCCGCTTGAGTCGGGGTTCTTGATCGTATCTTCAAGGCGATCCTGACTGTCATGCATGGTGCCAGCCTCGAGATCGGTTTCCCATGTCGTGATCTGCGAGAGGATTAAGGGACCTTTTCGAATGCCATATTTACATCTGTCCATCATGTCGATGGCGAAGAAGTCAGCATGATCCTCTTGGCCAAGCATAATGATATTGTTGATCTTATTTGGTTCTTTCCCATCCTTGTGGCTGGCAACCTCCTTGATGATCGCCAGCGAGAACTGATTCTGAAGCTGGTCGGCGACCTCTGCGTCAAGTTCGATCTCAGTTGGGTCCTCATAATGCTCCATCACGACGTGTCCGACCTCGTGGGCGAGGATGAACATCAGTTTTTCAGGTGTATCTGCGAGTGAAAGCGCCTCGGCGTGAACATGATCGCTCCGCTTCTATGCGCCTTGATCTGAATAAGATCCGGTTCCGCCGGTACGCCCGCCACCTTGATGCTGACGGTGACATGCGGCTGGGGAGATTGTTTGACGATGCAAGTATGCGCTGCCCAGTTCAGGAACTCC
>CALAHL010000758.1 GCA_937891725.1 uncultured Rhodospirillaceae bacterium
CCGAGGGAAGCCGCCTCTGTCGGGGTCGCCAGACCGGCATAGATCGATCCCACAACGACCAGAAAAATTCCTAGCGGCGGCAGCAGGTCCGGCAGTACCCGCATGCGGTCGCCCCAGCTGGTATCCACTGGCGTGCCGCCCCAGGAGCGCTTGTAGAGACAGAACAGAACGACCGTGATCATAAACAGCACGGCCAAAAGCAGCCCCGGGATAAAGCCGGCCAGGTAAAGCTCCGGCACGCTCGTATCGGTCAAAAGACCATAGACGATCAGGTTGATGGAGGGTGGAATCAGGATTCCGAGCGTGCCACCCGCTGCCAAGGTGCCCAGGAATATCCGTTCATTGTAGCCTCGCTTTCCAATCTCAGGGATAGCCACCGTGCCGACAGTGGCCGCAGTGGCTACGCTTGACCCGGAGGTGGCGGCGAACAGGGCGCAGGATCCAATGTTCGAATGCATCAGTCCGCCTGGAAGCCAGGACAGCCACTGCACCATGGCGTTGTACATCCGCTCGGCGATGCCGGCGCGCAGCAGAATTTCGCCCAAAAGCACGAACATCGGAATCGCGACCAGCAGGAACTCGATCGATGTCTGCCAAAGGTTCTCACCGAGCGCTAGCCACAGGAACCCGCGGCCATAAAGCTGATCGAGTGTCAGACCCAAAATTCCGAGGGCGGCTGCGATAGGGACCGCGAGCGCGATCAGGACGACGAGCACGATCATAGTGACGGCGAGCATCATGGCCTGGGTCGATCCTTAACGGTCAGCGGAGATTGGAGAGGACGATCCGGACGACGACAGGCTTTCCTGAGTCTCTTCGTCGATGGTGCGTGCTCCCGCCAATTCGCGGACGCCCACATCATCGCCGCGCACCAAACGTGTCAGCGACATGGTGACGATCAGCAGCAAGGTCAGGCACAGCAGCAGGAGTCCGGCGAACCAAAGAGTCTGGGGAATCGCGACGGGGGTCTGCAGCGGAGTGATGGACTTGGTCCAAAACTTGTAGCTGTCCTCCAACATCCACCAGACCCGCCACGTCAGCGGAAAAATGAATGCGCCGAGAAGAATCAAACCGAAAATATCGAGGACGGACCGAAACCGCTCTCCAACAAGAAGATACAGGGCGTCGATCCGCACATTGGTTCGGCAGATAAGCGCATATGGCAGGGCCCACGCCGTCGAAATAGCGAAGACATAACCGGACATCTCATCCGCTCCGCCAAGCGTGACCCCGACAAAGTCACGTAAAAGCACGTCCAACGTCACCATGAACGCTGAGGCAATCAGCAGCGCACCACCGATCCAAACCAGGACCCGCGCAACCGAAGTATTTATCGCCAATAATTTCTGCATGTGGGCTTCATCCCGAAGTCGTCGAACGATACGGGGTTCCGGCCCGGCACAACGCGCGCCGGACCGGCCGAGATATATTCGCTGACGCGCAGCTTAGTTTGGCATCGGGGCCTTCACGCCGGCGACCTTGCCGATAGTGGCATTCCAGTTCGTGATGCAATCGGCGCCGCAGCGCTCGGCAAACCGCTTGAGGACGATTTCCTCCAGGACCTGCTTGCGCTTGGCATCGTCAGCGGCCGACGGTACCACCTTCTTCATGCCACCGACGTCACCGATCGGACAGGGCCCTTCGGTGTTACAAGCGATGCCCATCTGGTCCTGATCGATGTTCATCTGCCAGGTTTCGGCTTCGAACGTGCTCATCTGAGACTCGATGAACGACTT
>CALAHL010000759.1 GCA_937891725.1 uncultured Rhodospirillaceae bacterium
ATACCCTGCCGCTCGCAGTTTTGGGCCAATGGAGTCGGCCTGCCACATTCCCGTGTTGCCGGTCAGCGCGTTCACGAAAACGAAAGTCTGCCCGGTAGCTCCGGGAGCTTCGTATTCATAGTAGAGACTTTCTCCCGGTGCGATCTCCAGATGTGCCATGTCGTCCTCCCAAACGTTATTTTGTTAAGCGGTACGATGCCCGTCCGGTCTCGTCAATGCACGCCCGTCGCCCTCCCTGCTTGATCCCGGGGCCTCGGCCCCCTACATCCGGCTGACCAACCTTTTCCCAATCGGGGTTTCATGAACGATACACAGAACGGCCATGCGAGCGGCGGCCCGGTCTGGCACGGCACCACCATTCTGTCGGTCCGCAAGGGCGGCAAAGTGGTGGTAGCCGGTGACGGTCAGGTCACCTTTGGCAACACCGTGATGAAGGCGACGGCGCGTAAGGTGCGCCCGTTGGCGGACGGTAAGGTGATTGCCGGATTCGCGGGCGCCACGGCCGACGCCTTCACGTTGTTCGAGCGATTAGAAGCCAAGCTCGAACAGCATCCCGGCCAGCTCACCCGTGCCTGCGTCGAGCTTGCCAAAGACTGGCGCACGGATCGCTATCTGCGCCGCCTGGAAGCCATGATGGCCGTCGCGGACAAGGATGTCAGCCTGGTGCTGACGGGCACCGGCGATGTGCTGGAACCGGAGGACGGTCTGATCGGCATCGGGTCCGGCGGTTCCTTCGCTTTGTCCGCCGCCCGCGCCCTTATCGATATTGACGGCATGGACGCCGAAGCCGTCGCCCGAAAATCCATGAAGATCGCCGCCGACATCTGCATTTACACGAACGAACAGGTCGTTCTGGAGTCCCTATGACCGCCTTCTCTCCCCGTGAAATCGTCTCCGAACTCGACCGCTTCATCGTCGGCCAGGCCGACGCCAAGCGGGCTGTCGCAATCGCGTTGCGTAACCGCTGGCGCCGCAAACAGCTGGACGAAGGGCTGCGCGAGGAGATTCTCCCGAAGAACATCCTGATGATCGGGCCGACCGGTGTCGGCAAGACGGAGATCGCCCGCCGGCTCGCCAAGCTTGCCGAGGCGCCGTTCATCAAGATCGAGGCCACCAAATTCACCGAGGTCGGTTACGTCGGCCGGGATGTGGAATCGATCATTCGGGATCTGGTTGAAATCGCAATTGCGATGACACGGGACAAACTGCGCAAATCGGTACACGCCCAGGCGGAATTAGCAGCCGAGGAACGGGTGATCGATGCCTTGGTCGGAAACAATGCGGGTGAAAGCACGCGCCAGAGCTTCCGGAAGAAACTCCGCGAAGGCGAACTCGCCGCAAAGCAGATCGAGATCGAGGTTTCCGGCAGTGGCCGCCCTGGTGGCATGCCGAGTTTTGAGATCCCCGGAATGCCCGGCGCGCAAATGGGCATGATCGATCTTGGCGAGATGCTCGGTAAACTCGGTGGTGGCGCCAAGACCAAGCGGACCATGTCGGTTGCCGAAAGCTACGAATTGCTGGTTTCGGAGGAGGCCGACAAGCTTCTTGACCAGGAGAAGGTCAACCGAGAAGCAATTGACCTCGTTGAACAAAATGGAATCGTCTTTCTTGATGAGATTGACAAGATCACCCGGAACGAGCAGCGCGGCTCGGGCGGCGGCGATGTCAGCCGCGAGGGCGTGCAGCGGGACCTGCTGCCGCTGATCGAGGGCACCACGGTCGCCACCAAACACGGACCGGTGCGTACTGATTTTATTCTGTTCATCGCGTCCGGCGCATTCCATCTCGCGAAGCCGTCCGACCTGCTGCCGGAACTTCAAGGCCGATTGCCGATCCGGGTGGAGCTGCAGGCCCTCACCCGCGACGATTTCCGACGCATCCTGACCGAGCCCGAAGCGAATCTGGTCCGCCAGTACAAGGCCCTGATCGGGACTGAGGATGTGACGCTGGAGATTACCGAGGACGCGATCGACGCGCTCGCCGATCTCACCACCGAGATCAATACGGCGGTCGAGAACATCGGAGCCCGCCGCTTGCACACGGTCATGGAAAAGTTGCTTGAGGAGATCAGCTACACCGCCTCCGACCGCAGCGGCGAGACCATTACGGTCGACGCGGAAATGGTCCGTACAACGGTTGGGGCCCTGGCGAAGAACGCGGATCTGAGCAAGTTTATCTTGTAGGGAAATGCGAGGATGGAGCGCTTCTCTGGCGGTTGCCTATGTGGTGATGTCCGATTTACGGCATCCGGACCGCCGTTACGGGTCGGTGTTTGTCACTGTATGGATTGCCGCAAGCACCATGGGGCGCTTTTTCACGCATCTGCGATCTTCCCGGAGCATGCTGTGACGATCGAAGGCAAGATACGCGGCTACGCTGGGAGATACTTTTGTCCGCGGTGCGGGTCGTCCGTTTTCTCGCGCAGCGATGACGAAATCGAACTGCACTTAGGATCGCTGGATGCTCGGGACCAAATGAAGCCAAGCTCCGAGCTCTGGACCGTGCGCCGGGAGTCCTGGTTGCCGACTTTTCCGACCATGAGGCAATACGATCGGGACAATGACGACAAAGACCGCTCCGACGAATAGTTCGCAAGAACGAAGCGTAAACGCTGCAAGTCAGTCAGACCAGACGTAGCCGTGTTCGCCGGTATGCTTGCAAGGTTCCTGGCCGCAGGCTAGGCCATCTTGATGCAGATCATTCTCGACATCATCATCCCGGTCTTCGGGATCGTCGGCCTGGGATATGTCGCCGCTCGGTTCGGCTTGTTTCCGACAGAGGCGAACAAGGGGCTGTCGCGTTTCGTGTTCGACTTCGCGATCCCGGCGCTGCTGTTCCGAACCATGGCCACCACCGACCTACCCGCCGAGATCGAGTGGGGCTATCTGGTGTCGTATTTCGGTGGCGGCTACATCTCGTGGATCGCCGGAACGGCCTTGTCCTACCTGCTGTTCCGCCGTTCCGGCGCAGAGCCGGCAATCGCAGGAATGACGGCGGGGTTCTCCAACACCGTCCTGCTGGGTGTGCCGCTGATCCTGACAACGTTTGGCGAAGCCGGGACACTGCCAATTTTCTTGCTGATCGCCTGTCACTCCTGGCAATTGCTATCGGTCGTCACAATCCAGGCGGAGATCGGTATCGGCGCTCGGAACGAGATGCGCAGATTGCCGGCGAATGTGGGCATGGGCCTGGTCCGCAATCCGATCATCTGGGCCCTGCTATTGGGGATCATCGCGAACCTTGTCGGTATGCCAATGCCGACGTTCGCGAACACCCTGCTGGAAACCCTGGGGCGTGCCGCCCTGCCCTGCGCCCTGTTCGCCATGGGGGCGTCGCTGGCCGCCTATCGGATCGTAGGCGCCCTCCCGCAAGCGTCAGTCGGGACTGTGCTCAAGCTCGCCCTGCACCCGGCAGCCACCTATGCCCTGGCGACCTATGTCTTCGAGGTAACACCGCTTTGGCGGGATGTGGCGGTGATCGTTGCCGCTCTGCCGGTCGGCGTGAACGTCTACATGATGGCGCAACGCTATGAGTCCGGAGTGGCTCCTGCCGCTACCGCACTGATCCTATCGACGGCGGGATCGGTCGGTAGCATCGCCGTTGTGCTATGGCTGTTGGGGGTGCGGTGAGCCCTTGCAATCCGGTGCTGCCCGCGCAAAGTGGAGAGAGTCCGTCGAGGAGGTTGTCATGTCGCTGGCCGAGAAACCCGAAGCCGAGGAGCCGATCCTGCTGCGCGCCGATGCGGGCGGGATCGCAACCCTGACCCTGAACCGGCCGGGGGCGAGGAACGCGCTCTCGATGCCGCTGATGGCCGCGCTTCAGGACGAGTTGGAGGCGATTGCGCTGGACGCCACGATCAAAGTGGTGGTGCTCGCGGCCAATGGCCCTGTGTTCTGCGCCGGCCATGACCTGCGAGAGGTCCGCTCCCGCTCCGATGAGCCATTTTTCCGGGCGCTGTTCGACCAGTGCTCCGACCTGATGATGACGGTGATGAAGATCCCGCAGATCGTGATCGCGCGGGTGCACGGCATGGCGACGGCGGCCGGCTGCCAACTGGTCGCCAGCTGTGATCTGGCGGTGGCGGCCGAGGAGGCCAAGTTTGCCACCCCGGGGGTGAACATCGGGCTGTTCTGTTCGACCCCGATGGTCGCGATCAGCCGCAACATCCCGCGTAAGAAAATCATGGAAATGCTGGTCACCGCCGCGCCGCTGGATGCCGAGACGGCCGCATCCTTCGGTTTGGTGAACACGGTGGTTCCGGCGGCTCAACTGGACGCCGCCGTCGCCAAATTCGCAGAAGCGATCGCGTCGAAATCGCCCCTCACCCTCGCGATCGGTAAGGAAGCCTTTTACAAGCAACTCGACATGCCGGTGGAGGATGCCTACGCCTACGCCTCTGCCGTGATGACCCGCAATATGCTGACCACCGACGCCCAGGAAGGCATCGACGCCTTCATTGAGAAACGTAAGCCCGTCTGGCGGGGAGAGTAATTGATGGCCGATCTAGACCCCAAGCGCACCGGCGCCCATGACGCCTATGACGACGATCATATCCGCCGCATTCTGCGGGAGGTGAAAACGGTCGCCATGGTGGGAGCCTCGGACAATTGGAACCGGCCGTCCTATTTCGCGATGAAGTATCTGCAGCAGAAGGGCTATCGGGTGATACCGGTAAATCCGAAGGTGGCAGCCTCGGGCGAGAAGATCCTCGGCGAGACAGTATATGCCAGCCTGGCCGAGCTACCGGAGACGGTCGATATGGTCGACATCTTCCGAAACTCCCGCGCGGCGGGACCGATCACCGATGAAGCGATCGCGCACGGCACCAAAGTCGTCTGGATGCAGTTGGGCGTTCGCAACGACGAGGCGTCGGCGCGGGCCGAGGCCGCTGGGCTGACGGTGATCATGAACCGCTGCCCGAAGATTGAGTTCAGCCGCCTGTTCGGCGAGCTCGGCTGGCACGGATTTAACAGCCGGGTGGTCAGCTCCAAGCGCCGTAGGATCGGAACCTCCGATGCAGTCGGTGGAACAGGCAACGCGGATGTGGGCGACGGGTTCGTGCCGAAAGGGTTCGAAACACTCGCCGTACATGCAGGCGCAGCACCGGACCCGACAACAGGTGCGCGCGGCACGCCGATTTACCAGACAACCGCCTATGTCTTCGACGATGTCGACCATGCCGCGTCGCTGTTCAATTTGCAGACCTTCGGGAACATCTACTCACGGCTCTCGAACCCGACGGTTTCGGTGCTGGAGGAACGGATCGCGGCCCTTGAGGGCGGGCTCGGCACCACCTGCACCTCATCCGGCCATGCC
>CALAHL010000760.1 GCA_937891725.1 uncultured Rhodospirillaceae bacterium
CCTTGGTCAGGTCGTATGGGGTCATTTCGATCGTCACCCGATCGCCGGTCATGATCCGGATCCGGAACTTTTTCATCCGGCCGGCGGCGTAAGCGATGATCTCGTGCTCGTTCTCAAGCTTTACGCGGTACATTCCGTCCGGAAGGACGTCGACCACTTCACCCTCGAATTCGATCATGTCGTCTTTTGACAAAAGCAGCTCTCCTAAAGCCGTTGATAATGATGGGGTTCCCAACGCGACACGCGCGCCCCAATAACGAGGTGCGTTCGTCGTGCGGGTGCGCCCACCACGCAAGGGCGGGAGGCGCCTCGATCAGACGGTTGGGATATATGAACGAGGGAAAGAGGTTTGACCAGCCCTAAAGGCCGATAATTCCAAACGTTCCCGGCTCGAAACGCCCAATCGCGTTCGACAGATTGGAGAATGGGGGGGACCAGTCCGGAAAGCAAGGAAATTTTATTTCGCGCTTTCCGGCCGGCCCTACGCAACCCGGTCGCCCTTTTTCACTTGAACCGTCCGATTGTCGACGCCCGGCAGCATCTTAGCGGGGTCCCGGGTGACCACAACGTCCAGCACGGTCGGAACCTTGGTCTCCGCCATACCGGCCTGGATCGCGGCGGCCAGGTCTTCGGGATTCTCGACCCGGATGCCCTTGCAGCCCATGGCGTTCACCACGTCTGCGAAATTGGTTTCGGCAAGGTCGGAGGATTGGTAGGCGCCCTCTCCGTACATCAGATGCTGCAGGGCTTTCACGTAACCCGACGCCGCATTGTTGACGACGATCACCGTGAAGGCCAAGCCAAGCCGACGGGCGGTTTCCAGCTCGCCGAGCACCATGTTGAAGCCGCCGTCACCGGTCAGGGCCACCACGGGACCGAGCCCGGCCTGGGCGGCCCCGAGCGTCGCGCCCATGCCACCGGGCACGCCGTAGCCGATCGAGGCGAAACCCCGGTCCGGAACGAATCCGCGCCCCGGTTGTTTGGTATCGTAGAGCAACCCGCCCCAATGGGCCGCGAAGCCGCCGTCGGCCACCAGGGTCGCATCGGCCGGGAGGTTCTTGTTCAGCTCGTGCAGAACGCGGGCGAGGTTGATCGGGGTCTCGGTCGAGGTGAGGCGGACATCGACCTCCTCGCGCCATTTCGCCATCCGCTTCGGGACCTCTGCCGCCCAATCCGCCAGCTTGTCCTTGAGACCGGCACCGGCCAGCGCGTTCATGATATCGACGATCCCCTCCCGTGCATCGCCGCAGAGGCTGAGGGCCGGGGTGAGGGTCCGGCCCATCTCCTCCGCCACGATATCGAGATGGATGATGGTCTTCCCCTTCGGCGGCAGGGAATAGCGCTTGGTCGCGATCTCGCCCAGTTTGCAGCCGACGACCAACAGCACATCTGCCTCGTCCATCAGTCCGTTGGCGATCCGGTCGTAGCGCCCGAAAAGACCCGCCGAGAGGTCATGGGTGCAGGCGATGGCGCCCTTGCCCGAAAGGGTATGCGCAACCGGGATGTTGGTGGCCTCGGCGAATGCGGTCAGGGCGTCGGCGGCCTTCGAGATATGCACACCACCGCCTGCCAGGACCATCGGACGTTCGGCGGATTTCAGCATGTCGGCGGCGGTATCGATGCCGGTCGCGGTCGGTCGGGTCCGCAAGGCAGGAGCGGCACGATGGATCGGGTCGATGACAAGGTCTTCGTCGGTGAAGGGATAGGTCGCGTGGCAAATATCCTCCGGGATATCCAGGACCACGGGGCCGGGTCGACCCGATGTGGCGACCGCGAAGGCGCGCCGGACCAGTTCAGGAATCCGCTCGATATACTCGACCCGGATGACCTCCTTGGTGGCCGGGCGAAGCATCTCGGTCTGCCGGCTCTCCTGGGTCATGTTCTTCCAGGAGTGCAGCCGGTGGCTGTCGCCGACTATGGCGACGATCGGAATGCCCGCGTTCAGGCTTTCGACCAGAGCGGTGATCAGATTGGTCGCTCCCGGACCCAGCGTCGCGTCGCAGACCCCAACTCGACCGGTCACCTTGGCATAAGCATCGGCCGCGAAGGCCCCGCAGCGCTCGTCATTGATCAGGTAATGCTTGAGCCCCAGGCGCCGGGCGGCGTCGTAGAACGGCAGCAGCTGGAAGCCGCCCATGCCGAACATCGGGCCGACCTCGAAGGCCTGCAGCATCCGGGCGAGGGCTTCACCCCCGGTCATCTCATTGGTGGTCATGTCTCAATCCTGTCGGTTCGGGTCATCCGGTGACGAGCGCGCGCGCCGTCTCCGCTATTTTGGCGGGCGTGACCCGCAGCATGTCTTCCAGCGGTGGGGCATAGGAGATCGGCACCCGCGGACTGCCCAGCCGCTTGATCGGCGCCTTGAGGGATCGGAAGGCGCGGTCGGCGACGGTCGCCGCCACTTCGGCGCCGAACCCGCCGACCACCACACTCTCATGGGCGACCAGCAGGCGTCCGGTTTTCGCCACGCTGGCTAGGACCGCGGCCTTGTCCCAGGGCCACAGCGTGCGCAGGTCGATCACTTCGGCGGAGATGTTCTCAAGCGCCAGGGTCTCCGCGGCGTCGGTCGCGGCGTGCACGGTGGCGGACCAGGAGACGATGGTGAGGTCCGATCCCACGCGTGCGATCCGGGCGACGCCGAACGGAATCGGCTCTGCATCCGGAACCTCGCCTTCCAGCGCCCAGATGTTCTTGTGTTCCATGTAGACCACCGGATCCTCGGAGCGGATCGCGGTTTTCAGCAGTCCCCGATTGTCATGCGGCGTGCTGGGGCAGACCACCACCAGTCCCGGAATGTGGGTGTACCAGCTTTCCAGCGACTGGCTGTGCTGAGCGGCGGAGGATCGCCACATGCCCATCGGCTCCCGGATCACCATCGGCACGGTGGTCTGACCGCCGAACATGAACCGGGCCTTGGCCGCTTGGTTGACCAACTCATCGATGGCGCACAGCGCGAAGTCGGCGAACCGCATCTCGACCACCGGCCGGGTCCCGGTCATCGCCGCGCCGACTGCCGCCCCCAGGATCGCAGCCTCGGAAATCGGCGCGTCGGAGATCCGGTCCGAGCCGAATTCCTCCACCAGACCCTTGTACTGGCCGAAAACGCCGCCGCGTCCCAGATCCTCCCCCAAGGCCCAAACCAACGGGTCCCGGCGCATCTCCTCGGCCAGGGTCGTCTTGGCCGCGTCCGCATAGGTCATCATCGCCATGGTGGGCCTCCTAGACCGCGTCGATGCGGGGGTCGCCTGCATCCTGAACATCCTCGAAGCCACGGTCTTGCGGCAGCCAGGGAGCAGCTTTTGCATCGGCATAGACGGCGGCCATCTCGGCCTTCGCCGCGGTCTCGGCCGCCTCAAGGTCTGCCGCCGACAGTCCGGCATCGGCCAGGACCTGGGCCAGCCGTGCGATCGGATCGTTGCGCCAGGCCGCGTCGACCTCTTCGAGCGGGCGATAGGTCGCGGGATCAGAGGCGGTGTGTCCGGTCAACCGGTAGGTCTTGGCGACAATGAAACGCGGCCCTCCGCCGGCACGGATGGCGGTGACCGCAGTACCGACCGCCTCATCCAGCGCCAGCACGTCATTGCCGTCGACCTGAACGCTGGGAACGCCCAGGGCTTCGGCCCGCGCCGCCGCGCCCGGCCCGGAGGTCATCTCGGCGGTCCGCGTGGTCGAGGCGAACCCGTTGTCCTCACACACGAACAGAGCCGGAAGCTTGAACACGCCGGCCCAGTTCAGGCCCTCCAGGAACGGACCGCGATTGATCGCGCCGTCTCCAAAGATCGAACACGCGATCCGGTCCTCGCCGCGCAGTTTGATCGCGTGGGCGGCCCCGGCCGCGATGTGGATATTGGCGGAAACCACGCCGTTCGCGCCCAGCATGCCGACCGAGAAATCGGCGATGTGCATGGAGCCGCCCTTGCCGTGGCTGGTTCCGCCTTCCCGTCCCAACAGCTCCCGCATCATGGCGGTCGCATTCGCGCCCTTTGCCAGCGTGTGACCATGACCCCGATGGGTCGACAGCAGGATATCGTCCCGGCGCAAGTGACTGCAGACACCGACCGCGATGCCCTCCTGTCCGATCGAAGGGTGGATGGCGCCCAGGACCAATTTTTCCCGGTTGGCATTCAGGGCGGCTTCCTCGAAGGCCCGAATCCGCCACATCAGCTTGTGATGGGCCACCAAACGGTCCCGGTCGATATTGCCGCCCCGTGCGGTCGGCGCACCTAAGGAACCGCCCCCAGTGCGCGACACATTGGCCTCTGTCACCGGCGTTCCTCCCCCGGTTATGACGCTAAACCCCGGCGATTGTTATAAGTCTTGAGGCCGAGTTGCGGAGGAAGTGTAGGAATCGGATTTCGATCCGGTCAAGGTCTAGCCGGCCCCTTCCGGGGTGCACGTAACTCAGGCACGATCCGTGCATGTCGATTGCGATGTCCCCGACCCTCGCCGCGCATGGGAGCCAACCATGACCACCAAAGCCGCCCTGACCACCCTTTCCGCTCTTGCCGTGATGCTCTTGGTCTCGGCCTGCAGCAGCAGTCCGGACACCGAGTTGGCAGCACTCAAGCCCTATGGCACGGAACGGCTCGAAGGCTGTGGGCCGACGACCCACGGGATCGAGCTGCGGGGTCTCGATGACGGGATCGAGGATTGGAACATCGAGGACGCGACCGACGATCTGGGCGCACCGCAGCTGGCGGATCGGATCGGCGGAATCAAGCGGGCCGGCTGGTACGATGTGACCCTGGGCCAGGCTAATTGCGGGGTTCTGCTGGTGATTCTGGAGCGCAATGAGCGTTCGATCGTCACCGTTCGAGGTCTGAAAGGTCAGGAGATCTGGGATGTGCTTGGCGGGCAGTTTCCGAACTGAGCGCCAGAGTATTCCCGAGCATGGTTACCTCGCCGACCCTCTCCCCTCATTTGGAGGAAAGGGTCGGAATTGATGTGGTTCTTCTGATGTGGTTCCGGCGGCCAGCCCGCTATACGCCCACCGCCGCATTCAGCGGCCCGAACGGATGCGCGGCACCTGTCGGGCCAGCCTCCGTCATCATCACGCCGTTCGGGATCGCGTAGCGGGCCGGGTAGGCGGTGGCTTCCACGGCATCGGTCGGCGCCATCGCGCGCAGGGCGGCGAACACCTCCGCGCTCAACCGGTCGTCGGCCAGCAGTTTGTCCACCTGGCTGGTCTCGATCCGAGGCTGCAGGAGCGCCTGTTCCAGGTCCATCCCGAAATCCGCGACGAACGAGGCGAGCTGGAACACTGCCGGCATGATCTTGCGCCCGCCCGAGGCGCCGAAACCGAACCAGGCCGCCCCGTCGCGGGTCACCATCACCGGTGACATGTTGGAGAGCGGCTTGACCCCGCCCTTGATGCTGTTCGGACGGCCGGGACGCGGATCGAACCAGTTGATCCCGTTGTTCATCAGCATGCCTGTTTCGGGAAGAACCACCCGGCTGCCAAACCGGGACAGCAGGGTGGTCGTCATCACCACCATATTGCCGTCGTTATCGAGCGTTGAGAGATTGGTTGTACAGCTGCGGTCTCCGATATCACCGGCATGGCCCATGGTCTCGAACCGGCGGCGATAGGACTCCACCAGGGTCTGGGCATAGGCGGCGTAGGTTTTCGGGCCCGGTGACTCCTCGCCGAAACTGTCCGGCAAACCGCCCAGGGCGGCGGCATAAGTTGGACCGGCCGAGTAGCCCGGAACCAAATGGTAGGTGGCTTGGCCCCGTTTCCGTTCGATCGGGTCGATGATTTCGGCCCGGTAGCTTGTCAGGTCCTCTGCGGAAATCTTCGAGCCGCCCTTGCCCAGGTCGGACAGAATACGCTTGGCGATCTCACCTTCGTAGTAGTCGCGCGGTCCCGCCTCGGCCAATCGGTCGAGCGTATCCGCCAAGGCCCCCATGTCGAGATAGGTCGGCCCCTGGTCCGAAGCTGCAGGCGGCAGACCGTTCGGCAGCCACACCGCCTTCGAGCCGGGGTATTCGCGAAGCCAGGCGCCGTCGGCGGTGACTTGGACGGTCGACCACCAGGTGACCCGATGACCGGTCCGCGCCATCTTACGGGCCGGCTCCAACAGCTCGGCCCAGGACTTTTTGCCGTAGGTCTCCGATAGCAGCGCGTATCCGGCGCAAGACCCCGGCACCGCGATCGAGCCATAGCCGTGCTGGTTCACATCTCCGACAACGGCCGGAAAGCCGAACCAATCCTCCGCCTCCCGCCCGGCATCGACCGGATAATCCGCCGGATCCAGGCCCTTGGCCGCGATCATTCCGAAGTCGACGATCTTGACCTGCCCTGTCTTACCCTCGCGGACGATCGCGTATCCGCCGCCGCCCAACCCGCTCATCCACGGCTCGGCAACGGTCAGGGCGAGGGCGGTCGCGACCGCTGCATCCATCGCGTTACCGCCGGCCTCGAGAACGCTCGCGCCGGCCAAGGCGGCGTCGATATTTTGCGAGGCCACCACACCGCGCGCTCCCACCACGGCCGGCTTCCGCACCTCCCAGGTCTCGATCGGGTGTGTCGAGCTCTTCGGCCCCATGTGACTGCTCTGGGTTGGCGTGGACATTGCGAAGACTCCTTTAGGGCGGGATGGTTGTTCGTGCGACGGACGCGCCCAAGTTCAAGACAGGCCGATCCCCTGATAGGGTGAATCGGTCGGCGGATGTGGAACGAGGCGAATGAGACAAGATGACGGTGAACGGTAGAACCCCGGCAATTCCATTGTCCAGCATCATGGTAGCGGCACTGGTCCTGGCGGTCGCTTTCGCAGCGAAGCCCGTTGCGGCCCAGGCACCGGCGCGCGATCAGATCGGCACACCGGGTGATGCCAACATGTCGGATTGTGCAAACCTCCCCGGCGGAAACGCGCCGATCAGCCGGATCGCGCGGCTCGAAGGGGGCCTGGCGGTTCGCAGCCTTGGCCTCACCTACTACGGGAAGACCCTTGATCAGCTGACCGATCAGGACTGGCGGTATCTGGAAGAGCTTTGGCCGCTCTGCGGGACCTACGAGGCAGATGTGGCCGCGGTGCTCGCCACGCAGGCGCGAAAGGTGATCAACGAGTCGAAGGCGGTGCAGGCGGCGACCCGCGATTGGATGCGCGCGACCAAGGCAAGAGTCCAGGGCCTGTCGCCGGTTCATAACGACATCGTCGTGATTCACAATCTGTGGCAGGAGATGCTGAACCGTGAACTCGACATGTCGGTCGCGGAATTCGCCGAGATGACGACCTTCATGAAAGACGCCCAGCAGAAGCTTTACGATGCCAATGCGCAGGGAAAGCGGATGCTGGTGCGGCCGTTCGATCCAGGTCCGACGGACGTGCGGGATCCCTACAAGTGATCCCGTGTCTGATCAACGGTGATTGGCGGCCGGAACTCAGCGTCTTATGGTGCGGCTTAATTGTTCAATATGTCGCATGAGGATGACCATGATGTCTGCTTCTTCCAACCCGATGCCAGTTCTCCCGCTCGACGGTGTCCGGATCTTCGATCTGACCCGGATCCTGGCGGGACCGACCTGCACGCAGCTCTTGGGGGATCTCGGCGCCGACGTGATCAAGATCGAGCGGCGCGGACAAGGTGACGACACCCGGTCCTGGGGACCACCCTATGTGAAGGATGCGGACGGCAACGACACTACGGAAAGCGCCTACTATCTCTGCGCGAACCGCTCAAAGCGCTCGGTCACGATGGATCTCTCGAAGCCCGAGGGGATCGCGCTTGCCAAGCGGCTGATCGGGCAATCGGACATTCTGGTGGAGAATTTCAAGGTCGGCTCGCTCGCCAAGCTGGGGCTGGGCTACGAGCAGCTGCGGGAGGAGTTTCCGGGGCTGATCTACTGCTCTGTCACCGGGTTCGGGCAGACCGGGCCTTATGCCAAACGCGCCGGCTACGACTTCCTCGCCCAGGGAATGGGCGGGATCATGTCGATCACCGGCACGCCGGGGGTGGAGCCGGTCAAGGTGGGTGTCGGCATCGCCGACGTGATGACCGGCATGTACGCCTCGACCGCGATCCTGGCCGCCCTGCGCCATCGGGACCGAACCGGTGAGGGGCAGCACATCGATATCTGTCTGTTGGACAGCCAGGTCGCCTGGCTGGTGAACGAGGGCACCAATTATCTGGTCGGTGGCAAGGTGCCCCAGCCGCTCGGCAATGCCCATCCGAACATCGTGCCCTATCAGGTGTTCCCGACCGAGGACGGCCATATCATTCTGGCCTGCGGCAATGACGGACAGTATCAGCGCTGGTGCGAGGTTGCGGGAGCGACCGATCTGCGGGACGACCCACGCTATGCGACCAATCCGTTGCGGATCCGGAACCGGGACAGTCTGTGCCCTGCGATGGAGCCCTATATGCGCTCCAAGACAACCGATCAGTGGGTGGCCGCATTGGAAGCCGCCGGCGTGCCGTGCGGGCCAGTCAACACGATCGATCAGGTGTTCGAGAATCCGCAGGTTCAGGCGCGCGGGATGCGGATCGAACTGGACCATCCGCTGTCGGGCGACGGAAAAGTACCGCTGATCGCCAATCCGCTGAAAATGTCCGGCACCCCCGTCACCTATCGCAATGCCCCGCCGACATTGGGCCAGCACACCGACGAGGTCCTGGCCGAGATTCTGGGCATGAGCGCAGAGGAGATCGCCGCGGAGAAGGCGAAGGGGGCGGTCTGATGGAATGGTCCGGGTTACCGATTCCGCAGTCTTCCAAAAGACCCGCAATTCCAGGGGCGGCGACTACGGCTGGCGCCTAGCGATCACTCCCCCGCCATCCTGACCGGTTGTGTGCCTTCGTTCGCCTCTGCTTCGGCGGGTTTCCACCAGCCGGACAGCTCTCGGATGACCAGCGCTTCCAGCATATCGATGGCTTCGACATCGGCGTTGATGCAGGGGATCGTGGTGAAGTGGGTGCCACCGCCTTCTTCAAAGGTCTCGCGGGCCTGAATGCCGATCTCTTCCAGCGTCTCAACGCAATCGGCGACGAATCCCGGACACACTACTGCGATTTTTTTCACGCCCTCTTCGGCCAGCGCCTCGATGGTCTTGTCGGTATAGGGCTGCAGCCATTCTTCGGTCCCGAACCGGGATTGAAACGTCAGGCGGAACTGGTCCTTGGTCAGACCGAGTCGCTCGCGTACCATCCGGGCTGTCTTGGCGCAGTGGCAATGATAGGGGTCGCCCGCCAGAAAATACCGTTTCGGAAGTCCGTGGAATGAGGCCAGGATCACCTCCGGCTCCCAATCCAGCGTTTTCAGATGCCGCTCGATCCCGGCGGCCACGGCCTCTACATAACTCTCGTCGTCGTGGAAGGCCGGAGCGGTGCGCACGGCCGGCTGCCAGCGCAGGGTCTTCAGCGCGTCGAACGCCGCATCGTTCACGCTGGCCGTGGTGGAGGCGGAATATTGCGGATAGAGCGGCACGATCACGATCTTGTCGCAGCCGGCCTCGGTCATCGCCTCCAGCCGGTCGCCAATCCGTGGCACGCCATAACGCATCGCCCAGTCGATCATCAGGGTTTCGCCGTTAGGGTCCATCCGCTCCTGCAAAAGCTCGGCCTGCAGACGGGTGTAGTGGCGCAACGGACTTTCGTCGTGCTCTTCCATCCAGATCTGACGATAGGCCTCGGCGGTCTTCGGCGGGCGGGTGGTCAGGATGATACCGTAGAGGATCGGCTTCCAGAGCCACGGATTGACCTCGATCACGCGCGGATCGGACAGAAATTCCCGCAGATAGCGGCGTACGGTCGGAACGTCAGTCGATTCGGGCGTGCCCAGATTGACCAGCAGCACCCCAAGCCGGTCGAGCTTGACCGGAGGATGGTCCGCCATGTCCACGGCAGCACCGTCAACCTCATTAACCGTCCGCACGCCCATGCCTCGTCACCAATCTTTCGCTATCGAGCCGTCAGCGACCAATACTCGCCCAACGCGAAATAAGCCATCTTGGACGCCGGACAAGCCCGACTGCAACGGCACCCTGTCCTGTCACGGTGCGGCCATGAAGGCCAGCAAAACGTATCGCGATCCTTTGGAGACAGGAACTGCCTCATGCATCAGATTGCATGAGAACGCCAAAGCCCCCCCGGCGGGGGCGCGATGGCGGTGATCCGCGTATTCCGGGAAGATCAGGCCGCCCCCCTCGTAGTCGTCGTTCAACTCCATGCTGATCGCGACCCTGCGCCGCGCCGTGCCGGGTGTGTTGTTGTCCCGATGGGCGGCGAAAAAGTCAGCCCTATCGTCGTCATAACGCGCAAGATAATAGCCTTCGTGACGCAGCTTTTCGATCCAGAAAGCCTTGTAAAGCTCAGGCATCACGAGACGGGACACGCGCTCCGCGCAGGCGAGATAGAGCGGGTCATCCTTGGCCAGTTTGTGATCCCGGCGGGGTTTCTTGTCCGGTAGTTCGACGCTGCGGGTTTCACCCTTGTCGATGATGGCGACCCGACCTTCCACCATCTGCGACTCCAGGCGCTCGATCAGCGCCCGGCGGAGCCCCGGCTCCAAAACGTTCGGCAACAGCAATACCGGCGCCCCGTCCCGCCGCTCCTGCGGTGGAGGTCGGGTAAGGGACGAGAGGGCGGCGGACAACCAGTCGGAAAACACCCCCGCGCCGGACCAGACAGCCACCATGCGCTGGTTCGCGTCCGCCAGAAGCGCCTGTCGTTCGGCCCCGAACAAGCGCCCGCGCAAAGCGCCGCTGATATCCGGGACGCACCAGATATCGAGATCCGGCTCGCCGACACCGGATCTCTCGAACCGGTCGTCGACCACCACAACCGCAACCCCTTGCGCCCGCGCCTCAAGCACGCGATCGGTCTCCGCCGCGTAAAGAAACAGAGTGGGCCCGTGGGTCATATCTCTGAAATAATCGAGATGTCGGCCGAGATCCGCCTCCATCGCCACATTCGGAAGCCGGCTGCCATAGGGTACGAGCCTCTGAACCACCGGGTTCAAAGCCTGCGGTGAAGCTTGGATGAATTTCGCGCTCATGACATTTATCTAGCACAACCGAATGCGAGAAAACCATGCGGCCGGCACTGGCGAGACCCAAAGTTCGCACCTATGTTCCACGACTTCGAATTCAACGCCTCACAGCTCCGGGCCAAGGACCTAACATATGGATCGGTTTTTCTTCTTCGGCACATTGATGGATCGGGACGTTCTGGAACTGGTTTTGGACCGTACGGTGACGGAGCAGGACCTCTCCCCCGCGCGCCTGAACGGTTTCGCGCGACGCCGGATCGCCAAGGATAGTTTTCCGGTGCTGATCAAGGCCGAGACCGAGAGCGTGGATGGGCAGGTGTTCATGGGAACGGGCCCGGTCGATCGCGACCGCATCCTGTTCTTCGAGGATTTCGATTACGATCTGGAGCCCTGCGAGATCGAGTTGCCGGACGGAACGGTGGAGAGCGCAATCTATTGCGGTGCTGCCCCAACTGCCGCTGCGACTGATGAGCCTTGGGACCTCGGGAGCTGGGCCGCACGACACAAGGCCTCGTTCCTGAAGGTGTCGCGCATTTATATGGACTGCTTCGGTAAAATGACG
>CALAHL010000761.1 GCA_937891725.1 uncultured Rhodospirillaceae bacterium
CGTGCGGGCGCCGTGAACCGTTGCTGCGGCTGCTTGTGTCGGCGGGATTTCCGCCAGCAGGGCTGCGGGGGTGATCAGGTCCTGAATATCTCGGAGCCTGGGCGGATTGGGTGCGGTTTTCATCGTCGGGGTCCTTCTTGGTCGCCCGGCGGACAAAAAAACCGCCAGAGGACTGGCGGTTGCGGTGGTGTCTTATGTCTGTCGAATTCAGAACACGCGATCTCCTCCGTCCGCCCGATGGCCCGGAAAGCTAAAATACCAGAACGTGGCGAACGTGGTGCTCATGGGAAAACGCTAGCCGCTCCGATCCGGCTTGTCACCCATTTGTTTGCGGGTGGAGGATCGCACTCAATCCGGCAGCACGGCCACCGCCCGGATCGGGCTGGCGGTCCCGCCCCGAATCTTAAGGGGGAAGCCGATGAAGGTGAAGCGCCCCTTGCCGACCAGCGCCTCCAGGTTCCACAGGCACTCGATATGGGTGATTCCGCGCTCGGCGCAGGCGGTGTGGGCCTTGAAGTTCGGGGCTCCCTCCGGTGCCGGGCTGATCGCCTCGACACCGAATGCGACGATCCGCTTGTCCGCCAGCCAGTGAACCGCATCCACATGCAGACCCGGGAAATCGTGCAGGTATCCCGGCGTTCCGAACAGCCGGTCGTTCACGCCCATATGGATCAGCACGGTGTCGCGCGGCTTGATCTCCTCGCCCGTGGCGGCCAGGGCCGTCTCCATCTCCGCGACCGTGATCTCGTGCTTCAGCGGCACGTGGCTGAGATCGAGACACAAGGCTTCAGTATAGCAGTCCTCCAGCGGAACCTGATCGATAGAGGGCGCGTTTGGGGCCGGATTGAAATGGCACGGCGCATCCACATGGGTGCCGGCATGATCGCTCATCGACAGATACATGGCCTTCGAGCTGAAGGTGGTGTCGCCGGCCCGTTTGATCTCGGAGTGGTCGTTCCAGACTGTCATGACGACCGGAGGATGCGACGGATGGGCCGGCGTGCGGTGGTGGATCTCACGGCTCAGGTCGATCAGCGGCATCGGGAACCTCCATTCAAGCGGGCGGTGGTGCGAACGGGAATAGCTCATCAGAAAGCGCCTCGCCGGGAAAGCCCGCGTGGTCGGCCGGACACCCGTTCCAGCGAGGAACCTTGCCGCCGGCACGCGCGCCTGCTAACCGATCGCCATGTCAAACACCCCTGTCGCTTCGATCGGCCGCACCCTGTTCGGGAACGCCTATCTGCTCTTGATCCTGACGACCGCGTCCTGGGCCGGAAATGCCGTGGCCAGCCGGTTCGCCGTGGGCGAGATCTCGCCGATGGCGCTGACCGGCCTGCGCTGGGTCGGTGTGGTTCTGCTGGTCGCGGTGTTCGCGCGCGGCGCCATCGCCAAGGACTGGCCGGTGATGCGCAATCATTTGGGTTATCTGGCAGCACTCGGTGCGTTGGGTTTCGCGGTGTTCAACGGGTTGTTCTACCTGGCCGCCCAGACCACCACGGCGATCAATCTGGGCATCATCCAGGGGGCCATTCCGATTTTCGTGCTGGTCGGTGCCTTCCTGTCGTACCGGACGCCCGTCACCTGGATTCAGGCAATCGGCGTGTGCGTGACGATGGGCGGTGTCGCGATCATCACCTCACATGGTGAGTTTGCACGTCTGGCGGCGCTGGAATTTCATGTCGGTGACATGCTGATGTTGGGCGCCTGCGCAATGTACGCGGGCTACACGGTGGCCTTGCGCAAACGACCGCCGGTCTCTGGAATCGCCATGTTCTCGGTGATGTCGATCGCGGCCCTGTTCGCGTCGGTCCCGCTGGTGACGGTCGAATACCTCTCCGGTGATCTGCAGTGGCCAACTCAGACCGGATGGATCGTGCTGCTCTATGTGGTGCTGTTTCCGTCCTTCCTTGCGCAGCTCTTCTTCATGCGTGGCGTGCAGCTGATCGGGCCGGGACGTGCGGGAGTGTTCGTCAATCTGGTGCCGATCTTCGCCTCGATCTTCAGTGTGGTGCTGCTGGATGAGGACTTCCAGACTTATCATGCGATGGCACTGGTCTTCGTGCTGGGCGGCATCGGCATCGCCGAATGGGCACGGCGCGGGTGAGGGCCTGCGCTGGATTTCCGGACGGAGCGCACCCATTTCCGGGTTCATGAAACAGATTTTTGTCGGCCTTTTTCTGGTCTGCCTATCGTCCGTCGGGGCGCACGCTCAGTGGCGGGACGAAACTGGAACTCTGGTGGCGGAAGGCGATTTGATCGCCAACCTCGCGGCGTCCGATTTCGTGCTGCTGGGCGAGGTGCACGACAACCCGACCCATCACGAGCTTCAGGCGCGACTGCTCAAAGGCCTGGTCGATGCGGGACGGCGTCCGGCGGTTGTCTGGGAAATGATCCCGGTCGAGCGGCAGATTGATATCGATCGCGTGTTGGCGCGGAAAGGTGCGGGGCGCGGGGCCTTCGCACTTGCCGAGGCGGTTGGGTGGTCGGACAGCGGGTGGCCGAATTTTGCGATCTATGCACCGATCATGAAGGTTGCGATGGAGGCGGATCTCCCGATCCTGGCGGGTGGGATCTCACGCGAGATGGCGATGGAGATTATGGGGATTGGCCTGGACGCGTTTGTGACCGGCCGCGGCTGGGAAACCGGATCAATCGGTGCCGCCGCCCGAGAGGTCCAGCTCGACGCCGTGTTCGAAGGACATTGTCGGCTGATGCCCCGCGAGCGGCTGGCGCCGATGCTCGACATTCAAGTCGCCCGCGACATTGCGATGGCCGAGGTCTTGGCCGGGGCGGTGACGGACGGGGCCGATGGGGCCGTGCTGATCGCCGGCCACGGTCATGTTCGCGCCGATGCGGGCGTGCCGTTGCACCTGGCGCGCCTGTCTCCGGATACGAAAGTCGCGGCTGTCGGCCTGCTGGAGCATGAGGGCACAGACCCGCTACCGGCGGTCCCGCAATTCCACTATGTGAGCGCGACCGCGCCCATCGAGCGCCCGGATCCCTGCGAAGACCTGCGGAAACGGTTCGGCGAACATCGGTCCGGGACCTCTGCGGCGGACTAGGCCGACCCGCCTTTCCTGAGCCGACCGACCATAGTCTCGCAGGAATCTCTATTTCACCGACGCCACGCGGAAGGTCCGTTGCACCCCGTCGTGCTCGGTGATCGAGACGTACTCACCTTCGACGAAATGGTGGCGGTCGAACTTGAAGATCGGCTCGTCCTCGTCGCTGTCCATACCGGTGTAGTGGAACGTCCAGGTTCCGTTCCGGCGGCGCTTCAGGTGGCCCGTCTCGTCCGGTTGTCCGGCCCAGAACCGGCGTACCGTGCACTCGGCCTGATGGGCGCTGACCGCTGCCTTGTCCAGCATGCCGTCTGGGGTCAGGGGGGCGCGGAAGATGTAGCCGTGGGCGCTGCTGCCCTCGGGGTGGTCCGGGTTGCGGGCGAGTTCGAGCAGGATGGACTTCATGGTCATGGAACGTGTCCGATGTTCAACAGAATGTGGGTCATTCGAAATTCGGTCTGGGGTCGCCAGTGATTCCGCGCGGCTGCGAGCGCTTGATCTCGATCCGGCGCTTGTCGCCACCGGCGTCGAGTCGTTTCGGCATCGTCACCCGCAGCACACCGTCATGGGCGTGGGCCTTGATCTGCTGGCTGTCGACATCGGTCGGCAGTCGGAAGCTCCGTCGGAACGCCCCATAGGAGCGTTCCGTAAAGATATAGGTGTCGGTCTTGTCGTCTCGGCTGGAGCGTTTCTCTCCGAATATGTCGATCTGGTCGCCGTGGACTTCGATGGATATGTCCGCCTCGCTGACGCCAGGAATTTCCAGTTCGATCACGTAAGCATCGTCGTTGGCGGACGCGTCGGCCGGCGGGCTCAGAAAATCGACGATCCGATGGCCCATGGTTTTCAAAGGTTCGACCAAGGCGGGCCACCAGGTTGACCCGTGCGATGGAACATTGCGGTGCATGGGAATCTCCCGAACGGTTGTCCCCCAAGGACCGGCGCTTTCGCTCAAAGTCGCTCCTACGGGGAGTTGGATCATCGGAACATGAGAGCTTGATCCGAACCGTGCCGCATTGACCTATCTCAAGTGTCACGACGGTTGTCGTTGTTCCTCGCCCCCCAAAAAAACATCACGGAAACTTCACCACTCCGATCCGAAACCGACGCTATCTTCCGTCGATTCAATTTCAGATCTGGAGAGTCCGATGAGTGCCGAGTTGTCTCAGAGCCTTCCCGTCCTGGGCGCCGCCATGCCGGTCCGCGTGCTTGAGGACCTGTCCGGTTGGATTGTCGACGGACAACGCGACCTGGAGTTGCAGGACTTCATTCGAGGCGAGACCCTGAACGGCACCGAATGGCGCGCGACCGCCGCGCGGGCCAAGCAGCTTCTGTCGGGCTATACCGGGCGGATGGGCATCCACGGCCCGTTCTGGGGCTTCACCATCGCGACCGACGACCCCGATGTGCGGGCCGTCGTCAAGAAACGGATGGATCAGGGTCTCGACGTCTGCGCCGAGCTGGGTGGCAGCCACATGGTGATCCACAGCCCATACACGACCTGGGACCACAACAATCTCGACAACTATGTGGGCGGCAAGCAGGGGGTGATCGATCGGGTGCACGCCGCGTTGGAGGATGCCGTTCCGCGCGCGGAGGCGCTGGGCGTCGAGCTGGTCATCGAGAACATCGAGGATGTCGACCCGAATATCCGCGTCGATCTGGTGCGATCCTTCGACAGCAAGGCGGTGCGGGTCTCGATCGATACCGGTCACGCGCATTATGCTCACGGATCGACCGGGGCGCCGCCGGTGGACCGCTACGTGATGGTGGCCGGAGACCTGCTCGGCCATATCCATTTGCAGGATGCGGACGGATATGCGGACCGGCATTGGGCCCCGGGCGACGGCACCGTGCTGTGGCCCTCGATCTTCAAGGCGGTGGCGGCCCTGTCCGTCAAGCCGCGCCTGATTCTGGAGCTGCGGGACCATTCGGAGATCCTGAAGGGCGCGCAGCATCTGATCGATCTGGGCCTGGCCCGCTGATCAGGGAAGGACGGTTCTGCGTCGGCTGAGGGGGAGGGTGAAGGCGACCGCCAGCGCCATCAGCCCGGCCGACGCCCACAATGCGCCGGGCAGGCCCGCGATCTGGTAGAGCACCCCTGACAGCAGCGTGCCGCCGAGCCGCCCGATCGCGTTCGCGGTGTAGTAGAAGCCCACGTTCAGCGCCACCTTGTCCGCGTCGGAATAGGCCAGGATCAGGTAGGAGTGGACCGAGGAATTCAGCGCGAACACCACGCCGAACACCAGCAGACCGCCGACCAGGAGAATTGAATCGCCGTCCGCCGGCAGCGTCAGGCCGAGCGATTCAAGCAGCCCCGGCGACAGCCCGATAGCTATGACTGCCGGCGGTATCATCAGGGCGATGCCCCAGAACAGCGCGGCATCGGCGCCGGTCGCCCGGCCCCGCAGCAGGCGGGGGGCTGCGGCCTGGATACCACCGTAGCCGATCACCCACAGGGCCATGAATCCGCCGACCTGATCGAAACTCCACCCGAGCTGGTCGTAGAGAAAGATCGGCACGCCGACGACGAACCACACGTCGCGGGAGGCGAACAGAAAGATCCGGGCGGCGGACAGAAGATTGATCTCGCGCGTCTTGGAGAACAGCTCGCGAGCCTTGATCGCCGCCTTTGCGCGGCCCAGATCGCTCTTCACCACACCG
>CALAHL010000762.1 GCA_937891725.1 uncultured Rhodospirillaceae bacterium
CGGACAGGCCCGGTATTTCATCGCCTACAAGGATTTCGACGTTTTGATGAAATGGAACCGTTCGACCTACTTCGTGATCGCGGTCGGAACGCTTGCAGATGCTCTAGGAGCCGGGTAATTATCATCATGCGGTATAGTCGATATGCAGCTCTACGAGATCTTGAGGTTTTCCATCGTGATTGAACCGACCGAGAGCCGGAAATCGACATTGCGCTTATGGGGCCGAGCGACCCTTCGGACCGCTTGCGTGATCATGGGATTGGGCGTGGCGCTTGCCGGGTGTTCCGAGGCGCAATTGCTGATTCACGGCGCCAAGCAGGTCAAACCGGGGAACACCGGCAAGACGGCAGGCTACTACAAGGTCGGCTCTCCCTACCAGATCAAGAGTGTTTGGTATTACCCGCAGGATGAACAGGATTACAGCGAGACGGGGATCGCGTCGTGGTATGGGCCGGGTTTTCACGGAAAGGAGACCGCCAATGGCGAACTCTTCGACGAAAATGAGGTCACGGCCGCCCATCGCACCCTTCCGATGCCGAGTGTGGTGCGGGTAACGAATCTCGGGAACGGCCGCTCCATCATGGTACGGGTGAATGACCGTGGCCCCTTCGCCCACGGGCGGATCATCGATCTCTCGCGGCGTGCGGCGCAACTCTTAGGGTTTGAGCGGAATGGAACGGCCCGTGTGCGGGTCGAACTGTTGCCGTCGGAATCCGAGCAGGCACGGGCGACGGCGCGCGGTGATACCCCCGGGGTCACGCAGGTCGCTCAGCAGACAGCTCCCGCAGCGGCCCCGTCCGGACGGGTGTCGGTGGCATCGATTTCCGTACCGAGCGGCGTGCGCATTTCCAATGACGCTGCGACATCTGCCCCGCAAGCACCGCCGCCAACCTCAAATGTGAATATCAATCGGACACAGGACGACGTGATCGTCATGCCGGTCGCTCAGGAAACCGAGCTGTTTATCCAGGCGGGAGCTTTCCAGAGCCGTGAAAATGCGGATCGTCTCTCGGCACGTCTTCGGCCCTTCGGAACGCCGGCAATCCAAGTGGCCGAAGTCGCAGGCAAAACCTACTATCGGGTGCGTCTTGGCCCTCTCCAATCCGTCGAAATCGCGGATGCGATGTTGGAGCGGGTGATTGACGCAGGCTATCCAGGCTCGACCATCATTGTCGAGTAGGCGGGTCGGGTCGGTCGGACCCAGACAGGCTATGGGTACGTCGCCGCAATTCGCCCCCATTCTCGCGATATCGGGTCTGGGTCCGGCACAAGCAAAGGGGTCTCTCGATGCGGTCAATAATCTTGCGGGTAAGGACGTTGCTGATACCAGTGGTCCTGGTATTGGCGATTGCGGGAGTGGCTCCACCAGCCTCCGCGATAACCCTCGACACCAATGCGCGGGAAGCGATCCTGCTGGATTTCGACACTGGGCAGATCCTGTATGAAAGGAATGCCGACGAGTTGATGCCGCCGGCGTCTATGTCAAAGATCATGACGGTGTATCTGGCGTTTGAGCGGCTAAAGGATGGCCGGCTCAAGATGGAGGATACTGTTCCCGTTTCCGAGAAGGCCTGGCAGAAGGGCGGCTCGAAAATGTTCATTCAGGTCGGCAGCCGGGTGAAGATTTCGGATCTGCTGCGCGGGATCATCGTGCAGTCCGGCAACGACGCGGCGATTGCCCTGGCCGAGGCGATCGGGGGATCCGAGGAGGCTTTTGCCGAGTTGATGACCCAGAAAGCGCGAGATCTGGGAATGGTACAGTCGACCTTCCGCAATGCAACCGGCTGGCCCGACCCGGACCACCGGATGACGGCGCGTGAGCTGGCCATTTTGGCGACCGCGATGATCCGGAATTTCCCGGAATACTACAGCATCTATTCCGAGACCGAGTTCACCTACAACGACATTCGCCAGGGCAATCGAAATCCGCTGCTTTACAAGAATATGGGCGCAGACGGGGTTAAGACCGGACACACCGAGAACGCGGGCTATGGTCTGACCGCAAGTGCTGTCCGAGACGGCCGTCGATTGATCCTCGTCGTCAATGGCTTGGACAGTGTGAATGCGCGTTCGACGGAGTCCGAGCGCTTCCTGGATTGGGGATTCCGGGAGTTCGACAATTATCCGCTCTTCGAGAAGGCACAGGTTGTCAGCGACGCCGACGTTTGGATCGGCGACAAGCAGGCCGTGCCGTTGATCTCGAAGCGGGACATCACCCTCACGCTTCCACGCGTCTCCCGGCGGGAGATGACGGTGAAGGTCGAGTACGAAGGACCAATCCCCGCGCCGATCGAGGCCGGCCAGCAGCTCGCGACCCTGCGGGTATCTGCTCCGGACATGGAAGATCGAACGTTTCCGCTCTACGCCGGTGAGAGCGTCGGCAAGCTGGGACCGCTCGGTCGGATTACCTCGGCGATCGGATATCTGGTTTGGGGGCCGAGCCGGGGTGGCTAGGGCACCGAAAGCCGAGGACGGTCCGGAGAACGATACCGGCCTTCCGCGGCCAAGCGAAACCTCAGAACTGTTCGGGCACGACGATGCGGAGCAAGTGGTCCTGGAGGCTTGGACTTCGGGACGGATGCCGCATGCATGGTTGATCACCGGGCCCAGTGGCATTGGCAAGTCGACCTTCGCCTATCGGATCGCGAAATTCGTGCTGTCAGGGGGCGAGCCGTCTGGTGTGGCAGGATTGTTCGCTGCGGAGTCGGCACCCGTGACCAGTCTCGCCGTCGATCCCGAGAACCGCGCCGCCCGTCTGGTGGCCAGCAACGGCCATCCCGATCTCCGGATCCTGCGCCGAACGCTCAACGACCGAGGCGTTTTGAGCTCGGTGATCCGGATCGAAGATGTGCGCGCCTTTATCGACCGGGTTCGGATGAGGCCTTCGCTTGACGGGTGGCGGGTGGCAATTGTCGATGAAGCCGAGAAGATGAACCGGAGCTCCGAGAACGCACTTCTGAAGGTGCTTGAAGAACCGCCGCGTAATACCTTGATTTTAATTGTTTCGAACTCCCTGAACGCGATGCTGCCAACCACCCGATCCCGGTGCCGACTGCTGGCGCTGTCGCCGCTGAAAGATGGGGTGGTCAGAGAGTTGTTGACCCGGTCGGAGCAGGTGAGCGACCAGGGCGATATTGAGATCCTGGTGCGTCTATCGGAAGGGAGCATAGGTCGAGCCCTCGATCTGGCGGTCGCCGGCGGAGCGGTTTTGTACCGAGAGATTGGATCTTTGCTGGCACGGATGCCGCAGCTTGATGTGGAGGATCTGCATACGCTGTCAGGAAAGCTCGCCCGGCGCCCGAAGGAAGGCGAAGCCGACAGCTTTATCACCGCGGCATCGTTGATCCTGCGATGGATCGACCGCTCCATCCGGGGAGCGTCTGGGATCGAAAGCGTCGAGCAAGGTGCGGGACGCCCCGAATGGGCGCGCAGGATCGGCATAGAAGAAGCATTCCGCCGCCGCACCGGTTTCGAACGCCTGGTCCGGCTTGAAAGCGCGCTCAACCTCGACCGCAAGCAGGTGCTACTTGACGGTCTGAACGGCTTGGCGACCGGTATCGGACTTGATCCAAGTGTAGCGGCGGAGTAGGTCAGAGACGCCCCGGATGTCCATGTCGTTGGACACTTGGATGGCCCCGATGAGCGGAGTTTGCATGTCCTCGCCAGATCAGAAAACCTACTACGTCACGACGCCGATCTACTACGTGAACGACAGCCCTCATATCGGGCACGCTTACACGACCCTGGCCTGCGATGTCCTGGCTCGGTTCAAGCGTTTGGATGGCTATCGGGTGAAATTCCTGACCGGTACCGACGAGCATGGCCAGAAGGTTGAAAAGGCTGCTGAGTTGGCGGGTGTGGACCCGCAAAGCTTCACCGACGAGGTCAGCCAACGGTTCCGGACCCTGGCAGCCACCATGAACTTCAGCAATGACGATTTCATCCGCACCACCGAGGAGCGGCACAAACGAGCGGTCCAGGACCTGTGGGTGCGTCTGCAGGAGCGCGGGCATATCTATCTTGATTCCTATGACGGCTGGTATTCCGTCCGCGACGAGGCGTTCTATGGGGAAGGGGAACTGGTCGAGAAGAATGGCCAGAAGATCGCGCCCACCGGCGCGCCGGTCGAGTGGGTCAAGGAGCCGAGCTACTTCTTCGACCTGTCGAAATGGCAGGAACCGCTTCTGAAATTCTATGACGACAACCCCAACTTCATCCTGCCGGACAGCCGCCGGAACGAGGTGATCAGCTTCGTGAAGGGCGGGCTGCGCGATCTCTCGATCAGCAGGACCAGCTTCAAATGGGGCATTCCGGTTCCGGGCGACGACGCGCACATCATGTACGTCTGGTTGGACGCGCTGACCAATTACATCACGGCGGCAGGATATCCGGATCGGGACGGCGATTACGCCGATTTCTGGCCGGCGGATCTGCATATGGTCGGTAAGGACATCCTGCGGTTCCACGCGGTTTATTGGCCTGCCTTTCTGATGGCAGCGGATTTGGAGCCGCCGAAGCGGGTGTTCGCGCACGGCTGGTGGACCAATGAGGGCGAAAAGATTTCGAAGTCGGTCGGCAACGTGATCGATCCGGTCTCCCTGGTTGAAACCTATGGGTTGGACCAAACCCGCTATTTTCTGGTGCGCGAGGTCCCGTTCGGAAATGACGGTGATTTCTCTCATCAGGCGATGATCAATCGGATGAACTCCGAACTGGCGAACGATCTGGGCAACTTGTGCCAGCGAGTGCTGTCGATGGTGGTGAAGAACTGCAACGGCGCCGTGCCCACCCCAGGTGCGTTCGAGCCGACCGACCAAGCCCTGTTGGACAAGGCGCACGCAATGCTCCCGGCAGCACGCGCGCATCTGGACGTTCAAGCCTTCCACAAGATGCTGGAGACCGTGTTCGAGGTGGTGGGAGATGCCAACCGCTATGTGGACGAGATGGCACCGTGGGCGTTGCGGAAGACCGATCCGGCCCGAATGGAGACGGTGCTCTACACCTTGGTCGAGGCTATCCGCCATGCGGTGATTTTGTTGCAGCCGGTGATGCCGGACACGACCTCGAAATTGCTGGATCAGTTGGTCCTTGGACCGGACGAACGCGGCTTCGATCGGCTGGGCCCTGACCATCGCCTAGTCCCCGGAACGCCGTTGCCGAAGCCGGAGGGAGCCTTTCCGCGTTGGGTCCCGGAAGAGGGGGCGTCCCAGTGACGTCGGATTTGGGCCTGCCGCCGCTGGTTGATAGCCACTGTCATCTGGATTTCGATGATTTCGGCCCAGAGCGGGATGAGATCGTGGCCAGAGCGCGCCGGGCCGGTCTGGTCCGCATGGTGACAATCTGCACCCGCGTCCGCCAGTTCGAGGCCCGCATCCTGCCGATCGCCGAGGCCTATGACGACGTGTTCTGCACCGTTGGCACCCATCCTCATCAAGCCGATGAGGAGACCGATGTGACGGTCGATCAACTGGTTGCCTATGCGTCGCATCCGAAAGTCGTCGGGATCGGGGAATGTGGGCTCGACTATTTCTACACGCACGGCTCACCCGAGGCGCAGGCCGCCGGGTTTCGCATCCATATCGAGGCGGCCCGCAGGCTTGATCTTCCTGTGATCATTCATTCACGGGACGCAGACGAGGATATGGCGCAGATTCTGGAAGACGAGACCGAGCGAAACGGATCGTTCCGGGCGGTGCTGCACTGCTTCAGTTCCGGACGGGAACTCGCGATGCGGGCGATCGCGCTGGGTCACTATGTTTCGTTTTCCGGAATCGTGACCTTCAAGAAGTCGGAAGACCTGCGGCAGATCGCGGCCGAGGTTCCCGAAGACCGCATTCTGGTTGAAACCGATGCGCCTTACTTGGCGCCGCCGCCGCATCGCGGGAAGCGGAACGAGCCGTCCTACGTCGTTCATACCCATCGGGTCGTGGCGGAGACCAAGGGCTGGGACGAGCGGGAGTCGGCGCAGAGAACGACCCGCAATTTTCACCGCCTGTTCTCCAAAGTTCCTCCATCGGCCGGCTTTGATTTGACCGACGTTGATCGGGAGACAGCATGAAGGTCACCATGCTCGGATGCGGATCCTCGATCGGGGTGCCGAGCTTGTATTCCGGCTGGGGGGCGGGTGACCCAAGCGAGCCAAGGAACCATCGCCGCCGCTGCTCGACCCTGGTGGAGCAGGACGACCGCGTCATCCTGGTCGATGCGTCCCCGGACGTGCGCGAGCAACTGTTGGATGCGCGGGTGGACCGGATCGACGCCCTGCTGATCACTCATTTTCACGCCGATCACACCCATGGCCTCGACGATCTGCGCCCCATTCAATGGCGTATGGGTGCGCAGATCCCGACCCTGACCGATGCGCCGACATTTGCGGACCTCCGGCATCGGTTTGACTATATGTTCGAGAAATCGGCGAACAGTCCCCCACATTTCCGGCCGCCGCTCGATGCCTGCGAAATTCCACGGAATGGACGGATTGAGGTTGCTGGCATGCCGGTCGACGTCATGCTGCAAAGCCATGGCTCCTCCGGCGAAAGCCTTGGGTTCATATTCGGCGGACGGTTCGCCTACTCAACCGACGTCCACAGCTTTGGAGACTCCCAACTCAACCAGCTTTCAGCGTACGATCTCGATCTCTGGATCGTCGACTGCTTGCGGCCTGAGCCCAGCACGGCACATGCGGATTTGGACACCACGCTGGCCTGGGTTCGCCGGGTCAAGCCAAAACGGGCGGTGATGACCCATATGAACACCCAAATGGATTACCGCACGATCCTAGAGCGCTGTCCCGAGGGCGTCGAGCCGGGCTATGACGGTTTGGTGGTGGAGTTGTGAGTACGCTGGATGACATTCCATCCCGTCGATGGGACCGTGACGGTTGGGTGATCACCACAGACCGTGATCACATCGAGGCTGCCGTCGTCTGCGACTATCTCGCGGCAGGCGACCAGTCGCCGGCAATTCCGCTGGAAACCGTCCGCCGCATGATCGCGGGATCGGTCAATTTTGGTGTGTTTCCTGGGGAGCCAGGAGCGGTCGGCATGGTCGGTTACGCTCGTGTGGTGACCGATTTCGTGACATTCGCCTATATCGGCGACGTGTTTTTATTGGACGGCAACCGAGGCGAGGCCCGCGGCAGCTGGCTGATGGACTGTATCGAGGGACACCCGGATCTCCAGAACCTGCGGCGGTGGATTCTGATGTGCGGTCCAAGGCCATTGAACTGGTACAAACGCAGGGGCTTTATTGAACCGGAACGGCCGGGGTTTGCGCTGCATAAGACGGATCGCCAAATCTATCGCCGTGCAGCGGAGAAAGCAGAGTAGGGGGGCCTGCGCTGTCCGCCAGTTTCCGGCGGAGCATCGTGCGAAACCCATGCCGCGCCATCGTCAGGTCCAATACCAGATCGTGCGACCGTGCGACCCGATCGCATCGGTCCAAGAGCTCATCGAAGGCCGCTCCACATCGCTCCGGGTCCCGGACGTTCTGGTTGGCCAACATGAGCCAGCGCGGCTCAGGGGCCTTTCTAAAAGGATCGGTCGCCGGCATCGCGTGCTGGGTGACGGAGAATTCCAGATGGTGATGAAAGAAGCCTCGGATTTCGAACAGCACTGCGCCAGCCGGCATTTTAGGGATCAACGGGTCGCCCCGGTACAACTCCTCGGCTTCAACTTCAAGCCGGGCAAGCTCATGCAGCATTTCGCTCAGGAAGAACTCCAGCACCTCGCCTTCAGTGGTGTCGGAGCCAATCATGTGCAGAAAGGGCGCCAACTCCTTCGGAAGAACCGTGAAATAGTCCTCGCGCTGAGATGTCTTGTGGGATCGGCAGTGCGCGCCCGCGTGCCAGGTCAGGATCCGGCCCGGCTTCTTCAGGTAGTGATCAGGTGTTATCCTCGTCATCCCGGAAGCGTATCGTGACTTACCTTGGCAACACCAGTGAAACGACAGACGGCAGGACAGTTCCATGATCGACCCGAAGCTGATCGGTGATATCGCGAAGGACCACCAAAAGAACCTATTGACCCGGGACGAGGCCAAGGCCTTCTTGAAAGACATGATGGAAGTCTGTCAGAAACACCGGGTGTTTCTGCGGACATCCGACCAAACGATCCGATTCTCCAAAGCCTTTGCCGACAGCGATCAGCGGACCGTATTTCGGGGCGTAATGGACCGGGACGGTCGCTGTTCAACCGCACAACTCGACATTAAATGAATTTTTAAAACCTTGCCGTGACAGGTTGTTGCCTTAGTCGAATCTTCATTCAATGCCACTTATGGTGATTACAAGCTTGACGGCAGCCGCTCCTCGGCGCACCCTCTGACCTCGGTGTGAATTTCAACATAGAGTTTCAGTTTATGGCTAAGGTCCTTCCATTTGAGCGGGCATCTGAAAGTTGGATTGCCCGGAAACTGAATTTTCGCAGTGCGCGGTATCAGTTCCCCACTTGCCGAATGGTTGGATTTGCACGACCGATCCGGCGCTCAAATGACAGTTGCAGATCTTCTGGCGTCTCCGAATTTGGTATGCGATTCCTGCTGTGTTTTGCGATCGTCCGACGCACATGAGGCGGGCTATGTGGTCAAGTTTTGCGGTACGAAAATTGACGCGACACTTATGGGTGTCTGTTTGGATGCAGCTCGCCGAAATGGAGATGATACCTGGCCGGCGGCATATGCCTTTATGCCGACCTTAGGGTCTCGGTCGAAGTCAGACGCGCAGCGGGAAGCGCATGTCATTGTTCTGCCCTTTGTCTCCAGTTCCTCGGATCAGGAATGTATCACCTTGGTTATCGCGGAATGGGATTTGAGCGGTCCGATAAGCTGAAACCAAGGTTGGCGACTGCAAGGTCGTTCAGCGCCTGGATACCATCTTGACAATTTGTCTTGTTAAAATCCCCAATATCCGTAACCATATACTCATGAGATCGGTTTCAATCGAAACAATTTTATGTTTCAGTGATCGACGACGTGTAAGAAATGGGTTGGGGGACTCAGGGTGCAGATAGTGGGTAACACTGCGGCGTCGACCCGTGTATTTGACGGGGAGCGTGGCCACACAACCATTAAATCTTACGGTTTGGACGGTCTGGTGGTTGGATCGGATAATGAGTTGATCCGATTGATGACATTGATCGGCAATCGATCAAAGAAAAGGT
>CALAHL010000763.1 GCA_937891725.1 uncultured Rhodospirillaceae bacterium
TGGCCGACCGGGGCGAGATCGTCATCGGCGGCTCCGGCGGCGACGACGAGCTGATCTTCTGATCTGGTGCCACCGGATCGGCGTTGCTGTCGCGCCTAGCCTTGTCGTTTCTCCGCGATCAGCGCTTCGATACCCTCGACAAACCGCTCCATTGCAGGGCCGAAGCCGCGCACCGCTTCGATATGGGCGGCCAGGGCGTCACCGGTTTGTCGACGCGCGCCTTCATCACCGATCAGCACCTCCAGTCGCTCAAAATAGGCGTCCAAAGTCTCAGAAACCAAATCGTCCGGCATCATCGACGCCCCGTCGCCCCCTTTAAGACAGAGCACGGCGCACCGGGCCGCCATGGCCATGGCGACGCTGGTCCCTCCCCCCTGGCGCGGCGGATTGAGAACGAGGTCGGCGCCGGTGAGCGTGTCGGCGAGCGCCCGATCAATGCCCTTCGCATGGACCCGATCCTTCACCGGCTTCAGTTCTTCGCCGATCACGCGCTCGGCATCGGCGTCACCGATGCAGACCAGATGTACTCCCTCATGGGCCGAGAGAATCTCGGCCAGACGGACGGCGAAAGCTCCACGAATCTCATCGCCAAGCCGAATTCCGACAATCGCCAGAACCAACGTGGCCTTCGGGGCCAGATTGCTGCGGGTCAAGGTTCTGGTCGGCGTCGGAAGGGCCATTCCCACCACCCCGTGCAGGCACTTTCCGACCACCTCCTCCGGCCAGGCACCCTCCGCCACCAGTCGCGACAACGCCTCCGGCTCCCAGACGCAGACATGTCGATCCGCCGGCCCGACCGGAGCTCCTCCATGGGCGGGGTATTGGATGACCGGCACACGATCGATCAACATGCTCTGAAGCACAGCCGTGTCCCCGAACACGATCACGGCCTCCGGCTCAAATGCCGCGATCTGGTTGGCGACCACCGAAGGCTTCAGCACCGCCCCATCGTCCAGCAGGCTCAACCATGTCGGCAAGGTGCACGAGCCATGGACGATATGATCGGCTTGAACCCGATCGGGGCGGATGGAGCTGTTCTGCAGCGCCGGGAACCGGCAATCCAGATCCAGGCTCAATCCGTAGCCTTGGAAAATCTTGACCGCATATCCGAACCGGTCCTGCAGGGCGCGTCCGACCTCCAAAACCTGCATCGACGGGCCATGAAACCGACCCAGAAGGGGCGTTGTCAGGAAGGCGATCCGCTTGGTGCCGCCGGATGCCGGGAATTTCGGCAAGACGGTCGACGGAAGACACTTTTGGAGGCCGTCGACCCAGTCCCGATACAGCTGATCCAGAACCGGATGGCGTCGGCGCTTCGCAACCGTGTCTCCGCGTCCGATCTGGGCGTTGATGGCGAACAGGACACTTGGATAGATCGAGAGATCGATTTGACAGTCTTTCGACAGGGCAACGAGCTGGTCGAGCGCGGTCTCCGTCCGGTCCAACAACCTGAGAAGCACGCCTGCGCCCCAAAGCCGCTCCTTCGCCGACCATCCTTCGTGTGACTCCTCAAGACGATCTGCGAGTTGATCAAGCTCCGCTTGGTTCAACACGTAATTGACCAGTGTCTGCAGCAGATACACTCGAGCGGGGTCCGAGAGCGTCGAGCTGCGCATCACATCGATGAAGATCTGCGGCCAGTCCATCGGCGCCCGATCGGCCATGAAGGGCTCCAGATCTTCGCGGGGGACCTGCAGCATCC
>CALAHL010000764.1 GCA_937891725.1 uncultured Rhodospirillaceae bacterium
AGCATCACGCAAGCCTTGCCTGAAACGGACGTCCGGCCTACTTTCCGGCTCTCATTTTCCGCTCCCCTCGGAGGTGCGCCATGCGCTCTGCGATCATCGTTTTCCCCGGCTCCAACCGCGACCGGGACATGCAGGTGGCCTTGCGCCAAGCCTCCGGGCAGGAACCGCATATGGTCTGGCACAAGGACACCGAGATCCCGGAGGTCGACCTGATCGTGGTGCCGGGCGGGTTCTCCTATGGCGACTACCTGCGGGCCGGCGCCATGGCCGCCCAGTCACCTGCCATGCGCACGGTGAAGGAGCGGTCCGACAAGGGCGTTCCGGTGCTGGGCGTGTGCAACGGGTTCCAGATCCTGACCGAAGCCGGAATGCTGCCCGGGGCCCTGATGCGCAATGCCGGGCTGAATTTCATCTGCAAGCAGGTCCACCTGCGGGTCGAGAGCGCTCAGACCGTGTTCACTTCGGGCTACGCCCAGGGCGAGGTCATCCGGGTTCCAGTGGCGCATAACGACGGCAACTATTTCGCCGACCCGGACACGCTCAAGCATCTGGAAGACCGCGATCTGATTGCCTTTCGTTATGTCGATGCCGAGGGCGAGGAAAGCGACGGCTCGAACCCCAATGGCAGCCAGTTGAACATCGCCGGGATCTACAATGAGTCTCGGACCGTGCTGGGCCTGATGCCGCACCCCGAGGACGCGATTGACCCGCGCCACGGTGGTATCCAGGGCAAGGGCCTGTTTCACGGGCTGGCGCAGGCTCTGAACTGACCCAACCCAGGTTCAGCTAACGCTCAACCGACCCCTCTCTCCTTTTCACGTTCGGAACGCCTCATGACCATCCCCAATACCTCCATCACCGACGCGGTGGTCGCCGAGCACGGATTGAACCCGGACGAATATCAGGTCCTGCTCAAGATCATGGGGCGGGAGCCGAACCTGACCGAACTGGGCATTTTCTCCGTCATGTGGTCGGAGCACTGTTCCTACAAATCCTCCAAGCGCTGGCTGAAAACCCTGCCGACCGAGGGGCCGCACGTGATCCAGGGGCCGGGCGAGAACGCCGGTGTGATCGATATCGGCGAGGGTCTGGCCGCGATCTTCAAGATCGAGAGCCACAACCACCCCAGCTTCATCGAGCCCTACCAGGGTGCCGCCACCGGCGTCGGCGGCATTCTGCGCGATGTGTTCACCATGGGCGCGCGGCCGATCGCCAACCTGAACGCCCTACGCTTCGGCAGCCCGGACCACCCCAAAACCCGGCACCTGATCTCCGGCGTGGTCGGCGGCATCGGCGGCTACGGCAACAGCATCGGTGTACCGACGGTGGCGGGCGAGGTGAATTTTCACTCGGCCTATGACGGAAACATCCTGGTCAACGCCATGACCGTCGGCCTCGCCAAGACAGATAAGATCTTCTACTCGGCGGCGGCGGGTCCCGGAAACGCGGTGGTCTATGTGGGGGCCAAGACCGGTCGCGACGGGATCCACGGCGCCACCATGGCATCGAAGGAATTCGACGAGGACAGCGAGGAGAAGCGTCCCACCGTCCAGGTCGGCGATCCGTTCACCGAGAAGCTGCTATTGGAAGCCTG
>CALAHL010000765.1 GCA_937891725.1 uncultured Rhodospirillaceae bacterium
GCCGGGACACGGTATGAAAGGCAGATAAACGGTGGATATTCAAAGGTTGCTGAATGGTTTCTTGGGCAGTGTCGACGGTTCCGGCTCAATCGGTGAGGCCGCACAGAAACTCAAGACCGGCGGTGTGCCGGGAGGTCTGCTCGGTGGTGCCGCGGCCGGCGGCTTGATCGCGACCCTGGTAAGTTCAAAGAAGGCTCGGAAATTTGGCGGTAAAGCCCTGACATATGGTGGATTGGCCGTATTGGGTGGACTGGCCTACAAGGCCTGGAACGACCACAAGGCGAACGCTCCGCAGGGTTCGAGCCAAGTCGGCCCGGAAGCGGTCGCTCCAGCACCAGCGGGAAGCCGCTTCGATCCAGCGGCGCTGACAGACCAATCCGGCCGGGATTTTCGTCTCACCTTGATCAAAGCGATGATCAGTGGCGCGCTGGCTGACGGTCACGTCGATCAGCAGGAGCACCAGATGATCCGAGAACAGGTCGATCAGGCGGGCCTGGACGCCGACGAAAAAACATTCCTTTTCGACCAGCTGTCAAAACCAAGCGATCCAATTGCCATCGCAAACCTGACATCCGGCCAGGAGCAAGCGGCCGAAGTCTATCTGGCCTCGCTGCTGGTTCTTGATGATGCCGTCTCCGAAGATCGGCGCTATCTTGAACGGCTTGGAGATGCTTTGCGTCTGCCTTCGGATTTGCGTCAACGTCTGGAAACCCATGCCCAGCAAGCACTTCAAGCTTGAGGAGGAGGTGGAGGTGGAGGTGGTGGTGCCATCAGACTGGCGACGCGCGGCCAGAGGAGCGATTGCGCCCTAAACAATCAGGAAATCAAACGTCCGCAGATCCGATGACGCCAATCCCGTCAGCGTAACAGTATTCCCGCTCCCAAGATCAAGTGTGGCGGTTCCGTTCACATCGCTGAGCTGGGTGAGAGTTGCAGCGGTCGAGCTGATGCCGTTGGTCCCGCTTTTGATAGCGATATAGTCGGAGGTCAGGTCGAAATCGGCAACGGTGTCGTTGCCTTGGTTGGCGCCGAAGACGAAGACGTCATACCCGCTGCCGCCGGTCATGAAATCATCGCCCAGATTTCCGTAGAGATAGTCGGATCCGCTGCCGCCAAACAGCGTATCGTTGTCTTGGCCGCCATAGATCACATCAGCCCCGGATCCGCCGGACATCAGATCGCCGCCAAAGTTTCCATAGATCACATCGTCTCCCGTACCGCCGACAATGGTTTCCACACCTTCCCGCATGGGAGAGCCGGAACCGGCATTCTGGCCGCCGAAGATCGTATCGTTGCCGCTGCCGCCATCGAGATAGTCGAGGCCTCTGTTGCCGTAGATCAGATCGGCACCGCCCTCACCGAAAACCGTGTCGTTGTCGTCACCGGCATAGCTGCCGTCATTGCCGCCGCCGAGGCTGATGAAATCAGCCCCCCCCTGGCCGTGGATGTAGTCGTTCGAAGCCGATCCGGCGAGCGTGTTGCCTCCGGAATCGCCAACCTGCAATGTCAGGATCGTATAGGACGACCCATCCGACGCCCCGTACAGATACTTGATCGCCGCTTGGTCGAGGGCCTGGGGCGTGGTGTTGGTGGTGACTGTATTATAGCTCATCACCGTGTTCGCATTGCTGTCGAGGGAACTCGTCAGAATGGGGTTGTCTTCATGTGGATGCTTCAGGCCCAACGCATGACCGATCTCGTGCAGCAAGGTCTCGTACCCGTAGGTCCCGATCGTCGGCGAGAGCATGTAGGACAGGTCGGCATTCAGGAAAATATCGCTGTCGATACCGTCCCCGGTCTGATTGCTTGGATAAAAGGCATATGCGGCGGAACTGGATTGGGAATTTGCACCAAGCCGGATCGCGGCGCTGTCGCCGATGGTTTCCACGAAAGTGATGTTCGCAACAGACGACCACGCGTCAAATGCGCTTCGCGCGGCGCTCTTCATGGTGTCGTTGAAGGTCTGAAATCCGGTCGTATAGTC
>CALAHL010000766.1 GCA_937891725.1 uncultured Rhodospirillaceae bacterium
CAGTGGGTCAAGCGGAGAGGATCGTCGGTGGAACCGATGATTCTGCAACAGCCTCAAATATAGTTTCAAACTTTAACCTATCCTTAATGAATTCGAAAAAGCGCTTCCACGGCGGCGGAGATCGCGAGGATCTCGTCATCCGCTCCGTGCTCGCCCATCAGCATCAATCCGACCGGCGCGGAGCCCGGCTCATGCACGGGCACAGTGGCCGCACACCGGTCGAGAAAATTACCGACCGACGGGTTGCGCAGCATGGCCTGATTGGCCTCGCCGAATGCGGAATCGGACGCCACCAGGTCAGAGATCGGCGGCGCGACACGCGGCACGGTCGGCATCAGCACCGCATCGAAGGCCGAACTGACGGCAGCACAGGAGGCCTGGATCGCGGCGCGCGCACGCAGCAGATCGTAGTAGTCGGAGCCGGACTGCTCCGAGGCGCGCCGAATGCGCGCAATCACCCGCGGGTCGAACCCGTCCGGATCCCGCTCCACATGCCGGCGATGCAACGCGCTGCATTCGACGGCGGTGAAGCCGCCCTTGGCGTTCGCCTCGGGGATGCGGGACAGCTCGGTGAACGGCAGATCGACAATCTTGGCACCCGCTTCGGACAACCGCTTCAATGCTGCCTGGAAACCGCTGGCGACAATCTCGTCGAGGCCGTCCAAGACCAGAGTGCCGGGCACCGCGAACCGCAATCCGACCACCGACCGGACCGGCAGGGACCGGACCGGTGCCCCGGACATCACCTGATGCAACAGCGCGCAGCAGGCAATCGTCGGCGCCAACGGACCGATCGAGTCGAGCGAGCTGGAGAGCGCGAACGCGCCATCGAGCGGCACCCGGCTCTGTGTCGGCTTGAACCCGGCGATCCCGCACAACGCGGACGGAATACGCACCGATCCGCCGGTGTCAGAGCCGATCCCTGCCGCCGCCATGCCGTCAGTCACACTGATCACGGCACCCGAAGAAGACCCGCCGGGAACCCGCCCGGTTTTCCGATCCCACGGATTGGCCGGCGTACCGAAATGCGGGTTGATGCCGATCCCCGAATAGGCGAATTCGGTCATGTTGGTCCGACCGGTGATCACCGCACCTGCCGCGCGCAGACGAGCGACGATCGGCGCATCCGCAGTAGCCGGAGGGTCAACCTCGGCCACCCGAGATCCGGCGGTCGTCACCTGCCCCGCCACATCGAACAGATCCTTGACCGAGATCGGCACCCCTTCCAGCGGCCGCGCAGGCACCCCGGCTGCGCGCAGCCGGTCGCTCGCCTCAGCCTCGGCGCGTGCCGTTTCCGCAAACAGCTTGAGATAGACCCGCTTGCCTTCACCTGCCGGATCTTGGGCGCGCGCGTGCGCAGTCTCCAGCAGGCCCACCGCACTGGTCCTGCCGGATGCGAGACCCGAGGTGAGATCGGAAATCGGGGTCAAAGGCGCAAAGGTCTCAGTCATGATCAATTCACCACGGGAAGAGTTTCGATGTCATAGGCATGGTCGATCGCGGTCGCGGTCCTGGGATCCGAGAGCCGCATGGCGAATCGATCCGCCGGGCGTATCCCGCCGGTGACGGGAACCGTCCCGCACAGCATGACCGTCCCCGACGGCAAACCGCCATAGCCGTCCACCAACTCCATCAGCGGTCGGATCATGGCGAGCGTGCCGGTCTGATAGACCACCTCCGCGCCGTCGATCATCACCCGCGCTTCCAAGGTCAGCTCGTCCAGGCGATCAATCACCTCATCCAGCTTCCAGGCGTCGCGCGCCAGGACCTTCGGGCACATTTGCTTGGACACCGGGATCGAGTAGGCCTCGACCTTCCGGTCGGTGTGATCGGAGCCAACGGTCAGCCACAACCCGTCATCCGCCGAGATCAGCACCGGCTCCACTTCACCCGAACTTTCCCCGCCGAGGACCTGCACGCGATAGGCCTGGGTGACCACGCCGGCGGCAGCCCGATAATACAGCGGCACATGGCTTGGCCCCGGTATGCCGAGGGCCGCCAGCTCCTCGATATGATGATCCAAGGCCGACTTGTCGCGCCCGGTCCAGCCGGCGACCACGCAGTCCCGCACCGTCAAATCCAAGGGTCGGCCATGATTGGTCTGGAAATTCAGAACGACGGTCATGAAGGGGCTCCTGCGGAATGGTCGGTTGGCGACGATAGCCGTCCAACCTCCTATCCGTCGAGCGCCTCGATCCGACGCTCGACAG
>CALAHL010000767.1 GCA_937891725.1 uncultured Rhodospirillaceae bacterium
TCTGGTGTGGCAGGGCGAGATCACCAACGATTCGCTGGCACCGCTGCGCGCGGTCAACGCATCGGCCAAGGCGGATGTGACCCGGACCCGCGAAGACCGGATCGACAAGGCCGGCGACAGTGCGAAAAAATCCTTCACCGCCCGCCATCCGGTGGTCCGCACCCACCCCGAGACCGGAGCCAAGGCCCTGTACGTCAACCGCGGTCATACAATCGGGTTCGATGGCATGACAGAGGTCGAAAGCGCGCCGCTGCTGAATTTTCTCTATGACCACCAGGTGCGGGACGAGTTCGTCTGCCGGGTCCGCTGGCGGCCGGGTACCTTGGTCCTATGGGACAACCGCGCCTGTCAGCACTACCCGGTGAACGACTATCACGGCCATCGGCGTGAAATGCACCGGATCACTCTTGAAGGGGATACGCCGGTCTAGACCGGACGCCACCGCCCGGCGTGCCGGGCGGAACATTGCTACGCGTAGCGGCGCTCGATCTGTGTTTCGAGCACGGCCTTGGAGCGCGCCAGCGGCAGAATACCAGTCAGAATGAACTCCACCCGGTCCGAGCCGTTGGTGAGCGGCAGATCGACCCGCTCGACCAGAACCCGACGCTGACGGAGATCCAGAGCATAGCGGCATGCGATCGGGCGGGCGCGGTCGACGGCTTCCCACATCCGGCCCACCAGAAAATCCGAATACCCACCCAGCGGCATGGCGGAGACCGATTGGCCCGTCAGATCGATCCCGGTCAGCTCCGAAACCCGGGTTCCGACCAGCCGATAGCGGAATTCACCCGCATCCGCATTTCGGTCGACCAAGGTGATCCAGCCCAAGGCTCCGCGCAGATCCAGCGGGTCGAAATCCGACCGCGACGGCAAGACGTTTCCGCCCCTGATCCGGGTCCAATACCAGAAGATCTCCTGCAGTTCGGTAGATTGCAGCCAATCGAACCCGGCTCCGTCGCGCCCAAGCCTACGCTTGTCGGGAGTGGTAAAGTCCGGCCATTCGGCGGAGCCGGCTTCCATGGAGAGGGAATCAATCAGGGCCACGGCTAAAATTCACCTTGGGTTGTGCGTATTCTTTAGTTTCCCGACAAAGAGTTAACGTTTGGTTAAACCGGTAGGACCCGTCGGTCAGAGCGTGATGCCCAGCTCCCGCAGAACGGCTTCGGTATCGGCCTTCGATTTGGAGGAGAGCACCCCAAACAGCCATCCAGACGGAGCGCGGCCAAAC
>CALAHL010000768.1 GCA_937891725.1 uncultured Rhodospirillaceae bacterium
CTTCATGTGGGCCGCGACCGGGGCCTCGTCATAGCCCTCGACCCGCATGCCGTCGCGCGCCACCGCAACCCCGCCGATATCGATCCGCAGCTTGTCCCGATCCGCCTTCTGACCGGACTTTCCGACCGCCATGACGATCCGACCCCAATTTGCGTCCTGGCCGGCGATTGCGGTTTTCACCAGCGGGCTGTCCGCAATCGTGCGACCGATGGCGGCGGCGGCCCGCGCGCTGGCAGCGCCCGTCACGTCGATCTTAATCAGTTTCTGGGCACCCTCGCCGTCTCGCACCACCTGGAGCGCGAGATCGAGCAGCACCTCGTCGAGCCTCTTCTTGAAGTCCCGCAAGGCCGGGTCGCCCGCCCCGGTGACTTCAGGATGCACTTGGCCCGCACCGGTCGCGAACAGCAGGACCGTATCGCTGGTAGAGCTGTCGCTGTCGACGGTGATCGCGTTGAAGCTGCGCTGGGTCGAACGGCTGAGCAGCGTTTGCAGGACCGCAGCCGGGATCTTCGCATCGGTCGCAACGAAGGCCAGCATGGTCGCCATATCCGGCGCGATCATGCCGGAGCCCTTGGCGATGCCGTTGATCGTCACCGGCACGCCGCCGATCTTGGCAATCCGGGTGGACGCCTTCGCAAAGGTATCGGTGGTCATGATCGCCCGAGCGGCATCGGCCCAGGCGTCATCGGACAGGCCGACCTCCGCCTTCGGAAGCCCGGCAACGATCCGCTCATAGGCCAGCGGCTCCCCGATCACACCGGTCGAGGCCAGCAGGATCTCAGAGGGTGCACAGCCGAGCAGGGCGGCGGCCGCCTTGGCGGTCTCCTCGCAGGCCTTACGCCCCTGGGCGCCGGTGAAGACATTCGCATTGCCGGCATTCACGACCAGCCCCCGCGCGCTGCCTTTTGGCAACTGCGCCCGGCACCAATCGACCGGAGCCCCGGGCATCTGATTGCGGGTCAGCACGCCCGCCACCTGAGTGCCCTCGATAAAGGTTCCAAGCAACAGGTCGGTCCGTCCCTTGTAGCGGATATTGGCCTCGACCGCCGCGAAACGACAGCCGGAAAGAGCAGGCAGCTCCGGGAAGGCGGAGGGTGCCAAAGGCGAGACGGGAAGCGAAGCCACAGAACCCTCCAGGCGGAACTCAGCCGCGTTTGAACTCACCCGAGCCCGATGCGGACCCGGTCACTCGGGAGCTGGCGCCGGAACCGGATTTGCGTTCGGCACCGTGCCGTCCAGATTGAAGGTCTGGATGTTGGCATCCTTGCGCAGCGCCGCCAACTTCTGCTCGATCAGCTCACGGGTCAGGTTCGCGGTGATCTGATCCTTGATCTGGTCCAGCGGCGGCGCCTCGGCGGTGCGCTTTTCTTCCAATAGGATCACGTGCCAACCGAACTGCGTCTGGACCGGCTGCTCGGTGAACTTGCCGGGAGCCAGGGCAAGCGTTGCGGTCTCGAATTCGGGAACCATCTGGCCCTTGCCGAACCAGCCGAGATCCCCGCCCTCAACCGCCGACGGCCCGGTCGAGCGCTCTTTGGCCAATTCGGCGAAATCCGCCCCTGCCTTGAGGTCCTCGATCACCTTCTTGGCGTCGGCTTCGGTCTCCAACAGGATGTGGCGCGCGCGCATCTCTTCGCCGCCCGACTGCTCCGCCGACACGCTGTCATAACGTTCCTTGATCAGATCATCGGTGATCTGCGCGGCAATCGAGGTGTTCAGCCATGCCTGCGACAGAACCCGATCCTCGGCCGCCTGAACACGACGCTGAACCGCTTCGTCCTTCACAATGTCGCTCTTGCGAGCCGCGGCGGCCAACAGCTTGGTGTCGACCGCGCGCTCCAGCAGAGCCGGATAGATCTGCTGGAACGGCACCTGGCGATACTCCGCCGGCAGATCGTCCATCATCTGTAAAAGGTCGACCAGATAGACAGATGTGTCTCCGACCTTGGCCACCACGGTGGTGTTCGGGTCGATCTGCTGCGCGCTCGGAGCGGGTGCGGTGGTCTGAGCCACGGTCGGGCCCGCCGCAAGGACGGTCAGCGCCAAGGCGCTTCCAAAAAGCGCCGCAGGCAGCCGGTAGCTGCGGAAGAAAGAGGACCGTTTAGCGGACATCGAGAGCTCCGTCGTGATGAAGTGGCTGTGATCGGTTTCCGCCGATCGCACGCGGATAATTGACCGCGCAAGTCGTTCGGAGGGGTAGCAGATCAACCGAAGGCTCACAAGTCACCGAACTGCTCCCAGGCTGGCCTGATCACTAGCGCCATTCGGTGGCGCGCTACGTCTCACCCCTCCAATTTTCATCGAACGGAACCAGAATATCCATATCCACCATATAGGCCGTGCCGTGCCGCCGGGAGTACGCGCTCGCATCGGATCGGATCATGACGGTAACGCCACCGGTGCGGGCACTGCCCCCAAACTCATGCAGATCCGCTCGGACCTTGGCAATGATGTCCGCGGCGATACCGGCGCCATGGGCGCCCGTGTCCACGAAAAACCCCGGCCGCGGTCGAGGGACCGCCTCCGTGCCGCGCACATCGAACACCACGCTCTCCGTGCGGAACTCGAACTTCTTGCGGAAATGAACCCCACCGACCTCGATATCCAACACACCCAAATCCTGATCCACCGAAAGCCGCACATCTTCGAATGACAGCCCCATCGGAAGATCGTCGTGCTTGTCGGCATAGGCCGTATAGCGGGCGAGGGCTTGGCGCACCCATTCGAATGCCTCTTTCTGGAACACCTCGATCAAGCCGTCGGACCGTGTCCTCGAGACCCCCAGCAACGATTCCGCCAAGGCGCGGATCGCATCGGTCGCCCGGCGCATCACACTCTCGAGATTGCCGTCAACCAAGATCGCGGCCGATCGCGACAGGACGACTTGGGCATCCTCCTGACGCGCCGTGCGCGCCGTCTGACCATAGGCTGCCGCGCCGCTGGTGCGTTTGTAAGGTCCGTTTTCTCGGCCTGAATTGTCCTGATCGCCGCGTTCCTGGCCATTGCGGCGCCGAACGCGGAAAAACTCATTCTCCGCCGTCGGTGACCCGACGCGGCCCCCTACGGCACCCGCAACAAGTGTGCGTTGAATTCCGTCCACCATGCAAACCTCCATTCTGGAAGATCATGCGAATTCAGGCCGGACTTTTTTGTCCGTTCCTCTTTGATCGGCCCACCCGATCTGACGATAATGACTTGTTAACCACGAAACTGCAACGAAAGCCGCTCCGGGGTTGCGATTAACCGCACCGGTTCCATCGGGGCATGCAAGACGGCTCGCGTTGACAGGACAGGGGGGACCCCCTATCTGTCGGGTTCGTTTCCGACCACTTTTCAGGTCCGCCTGTCTCGGGGAAGCCATATGTTCGGCGCCATCGCCAAAGCCCTCTTCGGGTCGCAAAATGATCGTGTACTCAAACGCTTCAACAAACCGGTCGAAGCGATAAACGCGCTTGAGCCCGAAATCCAGGCCCTCTCCGACGAAGAGCTGCGCGGCAAGACCGCTATTTTCAAGCAGCGGTATGCCGCCGACGAAACCCTGGACGATCTTCTGGTGGAGGCCTTTGCGGTGGTCCGCGAAGCCGCCCGCCGAACCCTTGGTCAGCGGCATTTCGATGTGCAGCTGATCGGCGGCATGGTCCTCCACGAGGGCAAGATCTCCGAGATGAAGACCGGCGAGGGCAAGACTCTGGTCGCGACCCTGCCGGTCTACCTGAACGCCCTGACCGGAAAGGGTGTGCACGTGGTCACGGTCAACGATTACCTCGCCAGCCGCGACAGCATCTGGATGGGCCGGGTCTACGAGTTTCTGGGGCTGACCGTCGGCTGTATCGTGCACGATCTCGCCGATCGGAACCGTCAGGCCGCCTATGCCTGCGATGTGACTTATGGCACCAACAACGAATTCGGCTTCGACTATCTGCGCGACAATATGAAATTCCGGCTGGAGGACATGGTCCAGCGAGACTTCTCCTATGCGATCGTCGACGAGGTCGACTCGATCTTGGTGGACGAAGCCCGGACACCGTTGATCATCTCGGGACCGTCCGACAGCAGCTCCGATCTGTATCTTAAGGTCGATCCGCTGATCGCGTTTCTCGCACCCGAAGATTTCGAGCTGGACGAGAAGCAGCGCTCCTGCGCCCTGACCGACCAGGGCACCGAAACCATCGAGCGCCTTCTGACAGAGCATGGCGTGCTCGAAGAGGGCGGACTCTACGACATTCAGAACGTCAGCCTGGTGCATCACGTCAATCAGGCGCTGCGCGCCCACAAGATGTTCACCCGCGACAAGGACTACATGATCAAGGATGACAAGGTCCTGATCATTGATGAGTTCACCGGGCGCGCGATGGACGGACGCCGCTATTCCGATGGACTGCATCAGGCGCTGGAGGCCAAGGAACGGGTCACCATCCAGAACGAGAATCAGACGCTCGCCTCGATCACCTTCCAGAACTATTTCCGGCTGTATCCGAAGCTGGCCGGCATGACCGGCACGGCGATGACGGAAGCCGCCGAGTTTCAGGAGATCTACGAGCTGGAAGTGGTCGAGATCCCGACCAATGTGGTGATCAAACGCCTGGACGAGGACGACGAGGTCTACCGCAGCGCGCGCGAGAAATACGACGCGGTGGTGACCCAGATCGAGGAATGCCGCGAACGGGGTCAGCCGGTTCTGGTCGGCACCGTGTCGATCGAGAAATCCGAGCGGGTCTCCGAACTGCTCAAGAAGAAGAAGGTCCCGCACCAGGTACTGAACGCCCGGTTCCACGAGCAGGAAGCAGGCATCATTGCCAAGGCCGGTCTGCCGGGTGCCGTTACGATCGCCACCAACATGGCCGGTCGCGGCACCGACATTCAGCTCGGCGGCAATGTCGACATGCGGATCCTGCAGGAGACCGAGGGCGTCGAGGATCCGGACGAGCGGCAGAAGATCACAGATCGGATTCACTCCGAGATCGCCGAGGAAAAGCAGAAGGCACTGGATGCCGGTGGCCTGTTCGTCCTGGCCACCGAGCGGCATGAGAGCCGACGGATCGACAACCAGTTGCGCGGGCGTTCCGGCCGTCAGGGCGATCCGGGTCACTCGAAATTCTTCCTGTCGCTGGAAGACGATCTGATGCGGATCTTCGGCTCCGAGCGGATGGACGGCATGCTGAAGCGCCTGGGTCTTCAGGAGGGCGAGGCGATCGTCCATCCCTGGATCAACAAGGCGCTGGAGAAGGCGCAGCAGAAGGTCGAGGCGCGGAACTTCGAGATCCGCAAGCAACTGCTGAAGTACGACGATGTGATGAACGACCAGCGCAAGGTGGTCTACGAGCAGCGCCGCGACATCATGAAGGCGGCCGACGCCCACGAGATGGTGGCCGACATGCGCCACGAGGTGATCGAGGATATTGTCAGCGAGCGGATGCCCGAGAACGCTTATCCCGAACAATGGGATCTGGACGGCCTGCACCAGGACTGCGTCCGGTTCCTCGCCCTCGATCTGCCGATCAAGGCCTGGGCCGCCGAGGAAGGCATCGCCGACCGCCAGATCCTCGAGCGCATCCGGGACGAATCCAACCGCAAGCTGGCCGCCAAGGCCGCCAGCTATGGCCCCGAGGTCATGCGGATGGCGGAGAAAAGCCTGCTGTTGCAGATCCTGGATCAGCAGTGGAAGGACCATCTGCTGTCGCTCGATCATCTGCGCCAGGGCATCAATCTGCGTGCCTACGCCCAGAAGGATCCGCTGAACGAGTACAAACGTGAGGCCTTCAATCTGTTCGAGGCGCTGCTGGCCGACCTGCGTCGCTCGGTGACCAGCGTGATCTCGCATCTTGAGATCCGGACGCCCAGCGTCGAGGAAATCCAGGCCCGCATGGCCGCCCAGAACCAGCCGGATGTGGAACTGACCCGGGAAGATCCGGCGCTCAACAGCACGGTCACCGGAACGGTCGAGGACGATCAGCCAACCAATCATGCGGGTGCTGTGAATCCGGGTGGTACGCAGACCGCCGCCGCCGTCATGGACCGGGACGATCCCGCGACCTGGGGCAAGATCCCGCGCAACGCGCCGTGCCCCTGCGGATCCGGCAAGAAATACAAGCAATGCCACGGCAAGTTCGGCTGATCCGGTGACCGGGCGTGTCCTCGCAGTTGTCGGTCTGGCGGGGACCGGCAAGTCGGAGGTTGTCCGGCTGATCACCGAGAAGCAGGCCTTCACCGTGGTCTATTTCGGCGGCGTGGTCCTGGAAGAGGTCGAACGGCGCGGGCTGGAGGTCAACCAGACCAACGAACGCACCGTCCGCGAGGAGTTGCGTGCGATCCACGGGATGGCCGCCATGGCCATTCTCAGCCTGCCGAAGATCACCGACGCGCTCAACCAAGGTGAAGACGTGCTGATCGACGGGCTGTACAGTTTCGCCGAATACGAGGTGCTGACCCAGGCCGGCCTGCCGTTGCTCACCATCGCGGTGCACGCCGACCGGGACATCCGGGCCGGGCGCCTGTCCAACCGCCCGACCCGTCCGCTGACCCGTGACGAGATGAACGCCCGCGACGACGCCGAGATCCGAAACCTGGATAAGGCCCCGCCGATCGTTCTCGCCGACCACCACGTTGTGAACAACGGCGACATGGCGGCACTGGAAGCCAGGATCAGAAGCTTGGTCTGACACCGGCGGCGCCGGCTCGTCGAGCGACATCGAGCGCGACGCGCGGGTCCACCGCAGTGCCCCCTTGCCCCGTCCCCGCCTCTCCGCGCATCATCCGCAAAAATCAAAACTCGGGAGGATTGCTGGTGAACATCGACAGGCCGGATCGGGTCGCGGACGCGGTTTTGCGGATCAAGCAGGCGCTCGGCGACAAAGGGTGGATCGAGGGCGATGCCGACACGCTGAAATACCGCAGGGACTGGCGCGGCAACCGCACCGGTGAGGCCCTGCTGGTCGCCCGTCCGATCACCACCGCCGAGACCGCCGCCGTGGTCACAATCGCCGCCGAGGCCGGCATCGCCGTGGTGCCACAGGGCGGCAATACTGGTTTGGTCGAGGGCTCGATCCCGACCGAGTCCCGCCCCACCATCGTGATCTCTACCGACCGGATGACCAAGGTCCGGAATCTAGATCCCGAGAATTTCGCGATGGTCGCCGAGGCCGGCTGCATCATCCAGAACCTTCAGGGCACCGCGTTGGATGCCGGGCGGCTGTTCCCGCTGTCGCTGGCCTCCGAGGGCAGCTGCACGGTCGGCGGGACCCTGTCGACCAATGCGGGCGGAAATCAGACGATCAAATACGGCAACACCCGCGAGCAGGTTTTGGGCCTGGAGGTGGTGATGCCGGACGGCACGATCTACGAGGGTCTGAACACCCTGCGGAAGAACAACACCGGCTACGACCTGAAACATCTGTTCATCGGCGCCGAAGGAACCCTGGGCATCATCACCGCCGCCGCCTTCCGCCTGATGCCCGCCCCGCGGGTTGTAGAAACGGCCCTGCTGGCGTTGCCGAGCCCGGAGGCGGCCCAGAAGCTGCTGCTGATGGCACGAGAGCTGTCCGGCGATGCGGTCCGGGCGTTCGAGATCATGCCCCGGGAAACCCTGCAATTGGCGCTTGACCATATCGAGGGGATCGTCGATCCGCTGGCGACACCCTCGCCCTGGTACATTCTGCTGGAGTTGGCCACTTCCTCGCCGATCGACGATCTGCGGGCCAAGCTGGAGGTGATCTTCGAGCGCGCGTCCGAGGCCGGTCTGGTGACCGACGGTGTGATCGCCGAGACCGAGGAGCAACGCCGTCAGATCTGGCGACCACGGGAGGAGCAGGCGGAGGCCGGCAAGCGCGCCGGCTGGGGGCTGACCTGTGACGTGTCGGTGCCGGTCAGCCGTGTGGCGGAGTTCCTGACCTTCTCCCGCGCCGAGATGGCGAAGATGATGGCGGACGTGACCTTCAACACGATGGGCCATATGGGCGACGGCAATATCCACTACACCGTCCGCAAACCGGTGCAGATGGACGAGCAGGTCTGGACCCAGAGCAAACAGGGTCTGGCAGACCGGCTGAACGACATCGTCAGTGACTTCGGCGGCAGTTTCTCCGCCGAGCACGGCATCGGTGCCGAGAAGCGCGAGACCCTCGAGAAGTACGCGCCACCGTCGAAGCTTGCGCTGATGCGGACCCTGAAGGCGGTGGTCGACCCGAACGGCATCATGAATCCGGGCAAGATCCTCCGGTAGCCGGTTCAACCGAAGGCGTGGTCCGCTGTGGGACAGCTGGCCACGCCACTCGGCAGGCCTAGTCTTCGCCGGCCATTGCGGGAGCCGGACGCGGGCGCGGCAACATCAACGCCGCCATGCTCACCACCGCCGCGCAGGCACAGCAGATCAGGAACAGGCCGGCAAACCCGCTGATCCCGTCAAGTGCAGGCCACGCGGCCAGCCCACCCCCATACAGCCAGGCGATCGCGGGGGCGGCTGTCGAGGCGACGCCGAAGGACAGCACGTATTTCACCGCATAGACCCGTCCCCGCCAATCCTCCGGCGTGTGGCGGGCGACCAATGTGTCGGTGATCGGGATCTGGCCGAACACCAGCACCATCATGACCAGCGCAAGCGCCAGCATGCTGGAGCCGGTCGCGTTCGCCGCCAGCAGGAAAATCAGCACGTCGCCCAGAGTGATCCCCACGAAGATCCACTTCAGCGGATGCTTGTCGATCAGGGAGCCGACCACGATCTGGCTGAAGGCCGCCAGTGCGTAGACGATCGCGATCAGGGCGCCCGCCTGGGTCGCGGTCCCGGCAAGATCCGCCAGCCGGTCATCGAACACTTTCGGAAGTGCTATGGTGGTCGCATTGAAGATGAACCCGCCGAAGGCGGTCGCCACCGCCACGATCACCAGCACCCGCTTCCAGTCCGCCGTCGGCTCCACCTTGCTCTTACGCGCCGCCGCTCCGGCCGCCGTCGCCCGCTGTCCGGCATCGCCCCGGCAATGGATCAGCCACGCGATCCCGATCCCGACCACCAGCAAGCCGGGGATCAGGAACGCCGCGCGCCATCCGAAGGCGTCCGCCAAAGCACCCGCCGTCAGGGCCGAGGCCGCGACGCCCATATTGCCCCAGACACCGTTGACCCCAAGCCGCTTGCCGACCGCTCCGCCGCCCTGGCTGACCATGGCGATGCCGACCGGATGGTAGATCGCCGCGAACATCCCGATCGCGAACAACCCGAGGGCAATCTGCCAATCGGTACTCGCAAAACTGGTCGCGATCGCAGCAGACCCGATCCCGAGGAAGAACAGCCCGATCATCCCTTCCCGGCTCCACCGGTCCGCCAGCCAACCTGCCGGGAGCGAGAACACCCCGAAGGCGATGAACCCACCGGTCGCCAGCGGCAGCATCTCGGAATACCCGCCTTCGAACTCGGTGGCCATCACCACAACGACCGCCGGGAACAGCAGCATCATCAGATGATCGGTTGCGTGGCCAATATTCAGAAACAGGAACCGCGTATTGAGCCGCATCTCATCCTCCGGGACAGGACTACCAGTTTGATGCCGCCATCATGGGGGATTGCGAAGCGTCGTGCTTTCGATAGAATGTCATATTATGTCGCCAAACAGCCAAATTGCGCCAAACAGCATAAATCCGGACGTCCGGGATCGCGAAACCTGGCCGAAGGCGATCGTGGGATATGCCGTCGACTACGCCCAAGGCCACAGCACCGGGTTTCACAGGCATATGCGCGCCCAACTGGTCCATGCGGATCGTGGGCTGATGGCGGTGCGCACCGGGTCGGGTTCCTGGTTGGTGCCGCCCGGCCATGCGGTTTGGGTCCCGGCCGAGGTCGTGCATGAGGTGCGCGCGACAACGCCGGTCGGCATGCGGACGCTCTATCTCCGGTCCGATTCCGGTGTGCCCATCGGGCCGGACTGCCGGGTGGTGGAGATCCCGGAGCTGGTCCGGGGTCTGATCGGACGGGTGGTGATGCTGCCCCGCGACTATCCGGCGGAGGGGCCCGAGGCGCGGCTGGTCGCGGTTCTGGCCGATGAATTGTCCGTTTTGGCCCCGGCACCGCTCGATCTGCCACTGCCGAGCGACCGGCGGGCTCTTGAAGTGGCACGGGGGCTGATCGAAGCACCCGGAGACGAACGGTCGCTGACGGCCTGGGGGCGGGATGTGGGCGCCAGCGACCGCACCCTGGCCCGGCTGTTCGAGGCTGAGACGGGATTGAGCTTTGGCGCCTGGAGACGAAGGCGCCGGTTGCTGGCGGCCCTTGAGCGGCTCGCCGCCGGAACCCCCGTGACCACCGTCGCCCTCGACATGGGATATGCCAGCCCCAGCGCCTTCGTCGCCATGTTCCGGCGGGAACTGGGCGCCTCCCCCACCCGCTATCTTGGCGCGCGCGCCTGATCCGCTATGGTGGGAAGATGAGCGATTTTTTGAATGCGCGCCTGCCGGACGGGCGCCGGGTCACCATCCAGATCGAGAACGG
>CALAHL010000769.1 GCA_937891725.1 uncultured Rhodospirillaceae bacterium
ATTTCCGCCTCATAACTCATGAAAAAGTTCGGGTTTTGGGGTAGGGCCAGTATATATGGAATTGCACCTCAATATTCTGCGTGGGGTGAACGATCGTTATGACACGCCATTCTTCACCGCTCTGAAGAACTAGTCGAAACAGCCGACCGGCGTGTTCCATGCCATGCCGATCTCCCGCGGCAAGTCGATCGTGAAGTCCAACTGGATCCGCGATATGGGCGACTTCTACGGGATGAACATCTTCCTGGCGGAGACCTCGGCGACCTCGGGCGGGCTCGACTCGCTGCTGGACCCGCACGGCCCAATCAAGAAGGCGCAGGAGAAGGCATCACGGGCTTTCGGGTCACGACATACGTTCTTTGCGACAAACGGCACCTCGACCTGCAACAAGATCGTGGTCCAGGCGCTGGTGCAGCCGGGCGATATCGTGCTGGTCGACCGCGACTGCCACAAGTCGCACCATTACGGCATGGTGCTCAGCGGCGCGCATGTGGTCTATCTCGACAGCTATCCGCTCAGCCAATACTCCATGTACGGCGCGGTCCCGCTGAAGGAAATCAAGCATCGGCTGCTGGAACTGAAGGCGGCCGGCAAGCTTGACCGGGTGAAGATGCTGTTGCTGACAAACTGCACCTTTGACGGCATCGTCTACAACGTCGAACGCGTGATGGAAGAGTGTCTGGCGATCAAGCCGGACCTGGTCTTCCTGTGGGACGAGGCATGGTTCGCCTTTGCCCGGTTCGGCCCAGCCTATCGCCAGCGGACCGGCATGAATGCCGCGAACACTCTGCGCGTCCGAATGAAGAGCGAGAGTTACCGCAAACGCTATGAGGCATGGAAAGCGGAGGTCGCTCATCTTGATCCCGACGATCCGGAGGTCTGGGTCAATCAGCGTCTGATGCCGGATCCGGATACCGCACGGATCCGGGTCTACAAGACCCAATCGACCCATAAGACGCTGACATCCCTGCGTCAGGGCTCGATGATCCATGTGAACGATCAGGATTATAAGTCAAAGGTCGAGGAGGCATTTCACGAGGCCTACATGACCCATACCTCGACCTCGCCGAACTATCAGATCCTGGCATCCCTGGATGTCGGTCGCCGGCAGGTGGAGCTGGAAGGCTTTGAACTGGTGCAGAAGCAGGTCGAGGCGGCGATGGCCCTGCGCGAGAAGCTTACGACCCACCCGCTGCTCAAGAAGTACTTCAAGATCCTGACGGTTGGCGATCTGGTGCCGGAGGAGTATCGCGAATCCGGGATCACCAGCTATTACGATGCCGAGCACGGCTGGAACGACATCTGGGACGCGTGGGCGAGTGACGAGTTCACCCTGGATGCGACACGCCTGACGCTGCTGGTCGGCGGGACCGGATTGGACGGGGATACGTTCAAGAACGAGATTCTGATGGATCGCTACGGCATCCAGATCAACAAGACTTCGCGCAACACCGTGCTGTTCATGACTAATATCGGTACGACCCGAAGCTCGGCCGCCTATCTGATCGAGGTCCTGGTCCAGATCGCTCGCGATTTGGATGAGTCACATGACGATTCCAGTGCGGCCGAACGCCGGGTGTTCGACGCCAAGGTCAAATCCTTGACCCAGGATTTGCCGCCATTGCCGGATTTCAGCCGGTTCCACGATGCCTTCCGTCCGGATCCGTCCTCCACCACCCCTGAAGGTGTCATGCGACG
>CALAHL010000770.1 GCA_937891725.1 uncultured Rhodospirillaceae bacterium
GGTGTTTTATTGAACTCAATCGTATCCGTATTCATCCAGATGCCGAGCACACGATGTTTGCGCCGCACGACGACCGGAATACGGGGGCCTGCAATGGTGACGACAATATCGCCTTCCGCTACGATCGAACCGAAGAGCAGGACCTCGGCTCCGGTAAAATCGCTGGTGATCGCCACCAGGTGATTTGAGAGATCGGAGACAAGGCTCTGCGCGCGGGCCGGCACAGCGGATGCCGTCGTCACCAGCAGCGAGAGGATCGCAATCAGCCCGAGGACCTTAGGCTGGAGAATCCCGCCTTGCCGAGAGTGTGGAAGCACATCGCACATGATCACGAGTCCGGCACGCTGATCGAATAGAGATCTTCCGGCGTGATCACCAAGTCGTAGCCCAGCTTGAGGCAGACGGCGAGCACCATGAAGGCCAGTAAGCCGCGCAGTTGTTCGCCCTTCAGCTTGGTGCCGAGGCGGGTTCCGATCGGCGCTCCGATCACGCCGCCGATCAGGAGGAGGAGTGCGAGGAGGACGTCCACCGTCTGGGTGTTCACAGCCTGGAGGAAGGTGACATTGGCGGTGACGAAAATGATCTGGAACAACGACGTGCCGACCACGACGCTGGTCGGCATGCCGAGCAGGTAGATCATCGCCGGAACCATGATGAAGCCGCCGCCGACCCCCATGATCGCAGCCAGCAGGCCCACAAAGACGCCGACGCCGAGCGGCAGAAGCGCGCTGATGTAAAGCTTCGACCGGCGAAACCGCATTTTGAAAGGCAAGCCGTGAAACCATGTGTGCTGGTGCAGTTTGCGTCTGCGTCCGCCGGGCCGCCGGGATTGAACAATCGACCGGATGCTCTCGTTCAGCATCAAGGCCCCAATAATCCCCAGGAACACCACATAGCAAAGCTTGATTGTCAGATCGATATGGCCGAGGGAACGCAACCATGCAAATACCCCAACGCCCACCACTGATCCCACAATACCGCCAACCAGCAGCACGCTGCCCATCCGGAAGTCGACATTGCCGCGGCGCCAGTGCGCGATCACACCCGAGACCGAGGATGCGACGATCTGATTGGCCTGGGTGCCGACCGCAACAGCCGGAGGCACGCCAATGAAGATCAGAAGTGGCGTGAGCAGGAAGCCTCCGCCGACTCCGAACAAACCCGATAGAACACCGACCACACCCCCCATTCCGAGAATGAGAAAGATGTTCACCGACATCTCGGCGATGGGAAGATAGACGTTCATGGGAGCCCGATAGGCTGGAACGCGGACGGTTCCATCACTCGCCGGCACGGAATTCGAACTGCGAAACCCCAGCGAGATCAGGAAGACTTGTCCAAGGCTACACGTTCGCGACTGCGGTGCAAAGCGCAACGGGCAGAACGCTTCTAAAAAGCGTCACCGTTCGACCCGTTTACCGGATTGTGCCCAATTGAGAATCCCGCCCTCAAGGCGCCAAAGAGGCCGCGTGACCCCGGCGGCGGCCAGCCGCTCTGCCGCCATGCCGCAGCGGACACCGCTTTTGCAATGCAGCACGATCTTGCTCGAGTCAGGTGCGACGATTGCCGAGGGGTCGAAGGTGGACAAAGGAACGAGGATTGCGCCCGGAATATGCGCCTCGTCCCATTCGTGCTGTTCTCGAACGTCGAAAATGGTTGCTTCTCCCCGATCGATCCACTCGGCGAGCGTATCAGGGTCGATAAAAGCGACTTCGGGGCGGCTCATGCGGTCTCAACTCCAAATACGGCTGACCCTATTCGCCAGCTTCGGCCTGTCTGCGGTCGGTCGGAGCGAGCATATCATGGAGCGTGTCGAGGAGCAGTGATGCTTCTTGCGAGGCCAGGGAATAATAAATTGTTTGAGCGGCGCGTCTGGTCTTGACGATTCCATGCTGGCGCATTTTTGCCAGATGCTGTGAAAGCGCCGACTGGCTGAGGCCGCTGGTTATTTCCAGTT
>CALAHL010000771.1 GCA_937891725.1 uncultured Rhodospirillaceae bacterium
GCTTCCTCCTACTTCATACTCAATATAATTCGTCAGGTCCGGAAAATCAAGGAATTCGACTCATTCGGCGCAATCCATCATCCGATTGCGACGCCCGGTTGCCGAGAAGCTCGGGCGCGCTTGACCAATCGGACCAATTCGACCCGGGCTTCTTCGGCATCCTGAACCGGTTTCACAAACGGCAATCGGGCGATCTGCCCGCCGCGCCGCAGATCGACACCCTCAGCATCGCAGCCCGTGAGCACCCACCGCGCCTGCCCGTCGCTCGGCTCCAGACCAAGCAGATGGGTCGCATACAGCTCGATCGAGTCCGCGTGATCCGCGTTCATATGGTCGATCACATCGGCCTCGCGCGCCTCCAGAGGCAATCCCGGCTCACCAAGAATCTCCAGCGCTTCGACCCAATGGATCCGACCGAAACCGGCCACCAGATGGGCACGCTCCACGGACAGACGCCAGATCCCGAAATCACCGAAGCCGGCATAGAGCTGGGCTCCGGGATGACGGCGCAGGAACCGGGCACGACAGGGTTCGTAAGACGGATCCTCAGGCTCCAAACGCTCCAGCCGCCCCATCAGGGTTGCTCGTGCTCCCGTCAAGGGGTCGGACAGCCCGGCAGTGCCGTCGATCAACAGGCTTGCCCTGGGATCTGCCATAAGGTTGCGGGTGTGTTCCGCCAGCGTCGAGATGAAGGTTACCGGACGGGCGTCCGGCGTGCAGCCGATGAGCACCAAAGACCCGTAGGGCCAACCGGCGGACTCCGCCCAAGCACCATCCGCCGGGGCCGCACGGGGCGGACGCTGGAGCGTCGACAGCACCGCCCGGTCGGCGGCGCGGATCAGTCTCCGAACCAGATCGGCAGGCGCGATTTCCGAAGCGGTGACTGGCGCAGTGTCGGATGGAGTGTTCTCTGTCATACTGTCGCTCGTGTCCTGATCGGGAGATCTGAGCATAGCCGGACGCGGCATCCATCGAAACCGCGACACACCGGCTCCGACAGCGACGAATTGTGGCACGGACGGGGCGCATAGTTCCGGAATAGCCCCAATCCGGCCCTGCACTGGCCCGATTGGCCACCCATATGAAAACTATGCGACGATCTATGAGACAAGGGGCGGGCCAATGACCAATTCGATTGCGCTGGTTGATGACGACCAGAATATCCTGACATCGGTGACCATGGCCTTGGAGGCCGAGGGATTTGACGTTCGGACCTTCAAGGATGGTGAGGACGCCCTGCGCGGCATGACCCAGAAGCCAGTCGATTTGGCGGTGTTGGACATCAAGATGCCCCGCATGGACGGAATGGAGTTGCTGCAGAAGCTGCGCAAATCCTCGGCCGTGCCGGTGATTTTCCTGACGTCCAAGGACGATGAGGTTGATGAGGTTCTCGGCCTTCGGATGGGAGCCGACGACTATATCCGCAAACCGTTCTCGCAGCGGCTGCTGATCGAACGGATCCGCGCCTTGCTGCGGCGCCAGGAACTGGCTCAGGACGAGGCCAGCCCGACCTCTGAGGCGACCGTGGTGCGCGGCGATCTGACTTTGGACGGCGCACGCCATCTGTGTACCTGGAAGAACAAGCCGGTGCCTTTGACGGTGACCGAATTCCTGATTCTGCGGGTCCTGGCCAGCCGCCCGGGCCATGTGAAGAACCGCGATCAGCTGATGGATGCGGCCTATGGCGACAACGTCTATGTGGATGACCGGACAATCGACAGCCACATCAAACGCTTGCGGAAAAAGTTCAAACAGGCCGACGATAACTTCAATGAGATCGAGACCCTGTACGGCATCGGATATCGCTATCGGGAACCCGTGTAAGTTCGGCTTCCCGAACGAGACTGTGAAGGCCTTGCTGAGGGATCGACGTGCCGCGTTCGCTGACCGCTTCCACATCTGACCGGAGTGCCGCACCCGTGCTGGACACGCCAGAACAGGGCACCGGCGCAACGGTACCGGCGCGCCGAGCCCGGCGCGGTTGGTTTCGGATCTCCCGCCTGACCGGCCGGATTCTGGCGATCAATCTGTTGTCAGTGATCATTCTGTTCGTGGGCGTCCTGTATCTGGACCGCTATCAGAACAGCCTAATCCGCGGCGAATTGGACGCTTTGGAGCGCCAGGCCGAGGTGGTCGCCCGCGCGGTCGCCGAGTTGGCGGTCGAGACCGATCTGGTGCTGGAAGGCACGCTCTCCCACGATCTGGTTCAGCGGATCACCCGCCGGCTGTCCGGCGTCCTAGCCTCCCGTATCCGGGTTTTCGATGCGCAAGGTGGGATGATCGCCGACAGCCGCGTGCTGACAGGACCCGGCGGTACGGTCCGCATAGCCCCCCTGCCGCCGCCGGAGGTGCGCGACCCGGTCACGGGCTTCCTGCTGGAACTCTATGTTCACGTGGTCAACTGGCTCCCCAGCCGGGCCGGAATGCCGCGCTATCATGAGCATGACGCTCTGAACCAGCGGTTCCCGGAAGTCGAACTGGCGGCGACCGGTCAGGTTGGACGCCAAGTTCGGGCAAAGGACGATGGGGGTCTGCTGCTGTCAGTCGCTGTGCCGGTCCAGCGTTACAAAAAAGTGCTCGGGAGTCTGATGCTGTCGATCGAAGGCGACGAGATCGACGCGGCGGTTCGCGATGTCAGGCTGGAAATTCTGGGAATTTTCGGGGTCGTATTCGCGATCACCGTTCTGTTGTCGCTCTACCTGGCCGGCACCATCACCCGGCCGGTCCAACGGCTGGCGGCGGCGGTGGAATTGGTCCGGTCCAGCCGGGACCGCAAGCACGAGATCCCCGATATGAGCCATCGCGGCGACGAGATCGGCGATCTGTCCCGTGCCATCGGCGAGATGACCGAAGAGCTGCGGCGGCGGGTCGACGCGATCGAGCGGTTTGCGGCCGATGTGGCCCATGAGATCAAGAACCCGCTGACCTCGCTGCGCAGTGCGGTCGAAACCGCGGCCCGGCTGGATGACCCGGAACGGCAGCGCCGGCTGATGGCGGTGATCCTAGATGACGTGGAGCGGTTGAACCGCCTGATCACCGATATTTCCGACGCGTCCCGTGTTGATGCCGAAATGTCGCGGGAAGAGAACGATCCCGTCGATCTGATCAATTTGCTGTCGACCTTGGCGGAAGTCTATGACGCGGTCGCGGATGAAGCCGATCCAGACAAACCGCCCCGTGCCCGGGTGATCTGCGAGATCGAGGCGGAGCGGCCCCTGATCGTGTTCGGAAACGGCGGGCGCCTGGTGCAGGTGCTGCGCAACCTGATCGAGAATGCGCTGACCTTCTCTCCCGCCGGAGGCTCGGTCCGTCTGAAGGTGCGGCCGGACCTCGATCGCATCCGGATCTCGGTAGAGGACGATGGCCCCGGCATTCCAAACGGCAAGCTGGCCGCGATCTTTGACCGTTTCTACACCGAGCGTCCCGAAGGCGAGAAATTCGGAACCCACTCAGGACTCGGCCTCTCGATCTCGAAACAGATCATCGAGGGACATGGCGGCACCATCCATGCGGAGAACCGGCGGGATGCGGCAGCAAACGTAATCGGCGCCCGGTTCGTCATCATGCTGCCCGCGCAGACTTAATAGCGGCCACCTGATCATCCGGGTCGAGATCAGGATTTAGCCGCGACGGCTGTCGGTCGCGCCTTCCGCCATCCCACCCAGGTTCGGCTGCAGGAATGGGCCGGTTCGGTCGGTTGCCTCGCGTGATGCAGGGACTTTTTCACCCGATCCCGTCGATCTTGAAATTTCGGCGCTTTTTCGCAGAAAAATCACCCGAGGCATTGTTGACAGGCTGCCGTTCACCGCAATCTATCGGACATGGATACGATCTGGGGAACCTCCGTTGCAATCGATGGCCTTGGGATCTTGATCCGAGGGCCGTCCGGTGCGGGCAAGTCCGACTTGGCGCTGCGGCTGATCGACGGCGGCGCCATGCTGATTTCCGATGACCAGACCGAATTGAGCAGGGAGGGCAACCGGCTGATTGCGAGAGCGCCGGACACCATCCGCGGGCGCCTTGAGGTGCGTGGGATTGGGATTGTCACGGTTCCCGCAGCCGCCCGGGCCCCTCTGGTGCTGGTCGTGGATCTGGTGCCGCCGGAACAGGTCAGCCGCATGCCCAATCCCGGCAGGTGGCGGCAGGACGGGGTCGAGGTCCCGCTGATCGTGCTTGCCCCGTTCGAGGCATCGGCGGTTCCAAAGCTGCGGCTTGCGGTCCGGCGCGTGGTAGGGGAATAATCCGCCCGCCGCAGCCAGATCCCAGACCGCGCCCCGTCCACATCACCGCTTCGACCAACGAGAGCTCCATGACCGAGTCCGACGGGCCCACCGCCACAGATGCTCCGATCCCGGAGCCGACAACCCTGGTCCTGGTGACCGGGTTGAGCGGGGCCGGTCGCAGCTCGGCCTTGGCGATTCTGGAGGACGAGGGCTTCGAAGCCGTCGACAATCTGCCGCTGTCGCTGCTTCCGGCCCTGATGGCGCTGCACCCGGCGGAGCGACCGGATCGGATCGCGGTCGGCGTCGATTTGCGGACACGGGATTTCGACAGCACCTTTTTCTTCACCCAACTCGACCAGTTGAACCAGGATTCCAACCTGACCTTGCGGGTGGTGTTTCTGGATTGCGACATCGACGTCCTGATCCGGCGTTTCACCGAGACCCGGCGCCGTCATCCGCTTGCAACCGATCGGCCGGTCGCTGATGGGATCCGGTTGGAACGCGACTACATGCGTCCGATCCAGGCCCGCGCCGATGTGGTGATCGACACCTCGGACCTGACGCTCGGGACCTTTCGCCAGATCCTGCTCGACGAACTGGCGCTCGACCAACGGAACCGCATGACCGTGACGGTGGTCTCGTTCGGGTTCCGAAAAGGTCTGCCGCGGGAAGCCGATCTTGTCTTCGATGTCCGGTTTCTTGCAAACCCGCACTATGTGGCGGAGCTGAGACCGAAGACCGGTCTGGATCCGGAAGTGGCGGCCTATGTCACATCGGATCCGGAATTCTCCGGATTTTTCGAGCGATTGACGGGCCTGATAGAACCCTTGCTGCCGCGCTACGAGGCCGAGGGTAAAAGCTATCTCACCATCGCCATCGGCTGCACCGGCGGCAAGCACCGCTCGGTTCATACCGCCGAGCGGCTTGCCACGTGGTTGAAGAGCCAGGGAACACCTGTCACGCTCCGTCACCGAGATATCCCAGTGCCCGCAGGTGGGGCCGGATGACATCCTGATCTGGTGGTCGCAACGCACAATGCCGAACGATAACGACAACATTCAGCCCCTCGGTCTCGTATTGGTGACCCATGGGCGCCTCGCCGAAGAGCTGAAATCCGTCATGGAACATGTGGTCGGCCCGCAAACCGCCATCGCGACCGTTTGCATCGGACCCGACGACGACATGGAGCGGCGGCGCCAGGAAATCCTGGATCAGGTCAAAGCAACCGATGCGGGGCGTGGGGTCGTCGTGCTGACCGACATGTTCGGAGGCACGCCGTCAAACCTGGCGATCTCCATCCTGGACAAATCCAATGTGGAGGTGATCGCCGGCGTGAATTTGCCGATGCTGATCAAACTTGCCTCGGTTCGGAAGACCGAGGCCTTGGGCGCCGCGACCGCCGCCGCCAAGGAAGCGGGCCGCAAATACATCTCCGTCGCCTCCGAGGTGCTCGGAGGGAGCGGCACGTGACGCTCGCCCCCAACAGCAACACCGCGTCCCGAACCCTGCTAATCACCAACAAACGCGGACTGCATGCCCGCGCTGCCAACAAATTCGTTCAATGCGCCGGGCGGTTCGAAGCCGACATTCAGGTGTCGAAGGACGGACAAACCGTGCCCGGTCGCTCGATCATGGGCCTGATGATGCTGGCTGCCGCCACCGGATGCGCGATCGACGTGACGGCGGCGGGCACCGATGCGGAGGCTGCTTTGGAGGCGCTGACCGAATTGGTCGAGGCCAAATTTCATGAAGACTAATCGGCCCAAGACCATCGGAACCCGCCCCACGATCCAAGGCATCGGCGTGTCCGCCGGCATTGCGATCGGGCCGGCGCATGTGGTCGAGGGTGGAATCGGTCAGGTTCCGGAATACCCGATCCAGGCCAAACAGGTTGACGCCGAGGTCGAGCGGTTCCGTGAGGGCATGAACAAGGCCCGCAGGCAGGTCCGCAAGCTGCGCCGTAAAGTCGAAGATCTTCCCGGCGGTGTTCAGGAAGAACTGGGTGGCGTGCTGGAAGCGCACCTCGCGATGATGGAATCGAGCCGACTGACCGGCGGTGTCGAGGCGCTGATCGCCGAACGCCTGATCAATGCGGAATCCGCCCTGCAAGCGACAGTCAGCGAGATCGCGCGCGGATTGTCGGCCGTAAAGGACCGCTACCTCGCCTCCCGTGCCCAGGATGTGCGCGAGGTCGGCGACCGGATTCTGCGCCTGTTGACCGACACGCCCTACCAGGCGTTCTCGCGCCTGCATCCCGGAAGCATCGTGGTTGCCGAAGAGTTGAGCCCGGCGGACACCGCCCTGATGTCGCCGGATCGGATCGACGGGTTTGTGACGGCCCTCGGTGGCTCCGACAGCCACACCGCGATCATGGCTCGCTCGATGGGCCTGCCGGCGGTTCTGGGTGCGACCGAAGCCTCCGCCGGCATCAAAACCGGCGACATGCTGATCGTCGACGGCGAGGCAGGGCTGGTGCTGGTCGACCCGGACGCCCAGACGATCGCCGAATACCGCCGCCGGGCCGAGGCCCGCAAGCGGCTGGACCGCCAACTGGCCCGGCTCAAGTCAATCCCGGCCGAGACCGCCGACGGCACCCGGATCTCGCTGATGGCGAACATGGAACTGCCGCGCGATGCCGAGGCCGCCGACCAGTTCGGCGCCGAGGGGATCGGGCTGCTGCGCACGGAATTTCTGTTCATGAACCGACCCGACCTGCCGGGCGAGGATGAGCAATATGCCATCCTGCGCGGCATCGTGGATGCGATGAAGGGCCGTCCCGTGACGATCCGCACCATCGATGTGGGCGGCGAAAAGTTGGCGACGGCATTGGGCGACCGGATCGGCGACTCGCCCAATCCGGCGCTGGGGCTGCGGGCGATCCGGCTGATGCTGAAAGAACCGCGCCTGATGGAGGCGCAACTGGCCGCGATCCTGCGCGCGGGAGCCCATGGACCGGTCCGCATCCTCCTGCCAATGATCACCTCGGTCAGCCAGGTGCGTCAGGTTCGGAATGCCATCAAGAAGGTCGCCGCGCGATTGAAGCGCCGGAAGGTCAAGATCGCCCATCCCCTGCCGCCGCTCGGGGTGATGATCGAAGTGCCGGGAGCGGCGCTGACCGCCGATGCGCTCGCCGTCGAATGCGATTTCTTCGCGATCGGGACCAATGATCTGACGATGTACACGATCGCCATCGATCGCGGCGACGAGCAGGTGGCCGACCTGTACAACCCGCTCCACCCCGCCGTGCTCCGTCTGGTTCAGTTCACCGTCGAGGCCGCTCTGCGTCAGGGCATCCCGGTCAGCATCTGCGGCGAGATCGCTGGCGATCCGCGTTATGCCCCATTGCTGCTTGGTCTGGGCGTCAAGGAGCTTTCGATGGCCGCGCGCGCGCTGCCCCGTGTCAAACAACGGATCAAGCGCCTGTCGCTCGGGGCAGCCACCCACCGGGCGCGGGCCATCATGGATCAGACCGACGAGGGGCGAATCGCCGCCCTGCTAGACGATTTCAACGAGGGCTTGCTGGGCTGACCCGGGCGGCATAAGTCTGACGCCCCTCACCGAGACCTGAGCCCCGAAATGATCCGACCCGACGCCCGATCGCCTCTCATCACGTTTCTGCTGATCGCGCTGGTCGCCTTCGGACCGCTTTCCACCGATATGTATCTGCCGTCGCTGCCCTCGCTCGTCCGGGTGTTCGAGACCGATGTGCCGACCGTACAGCTCACGCTCTCGGCCTTCATGGTGGCGTTCGCCCTGTCGATGCTGGTGTACGGGCCGCTGTCCGACCGGTTCGGGCGGCGACCGGTGTTGATCGGCGGCACCGCGATCTACGTGCTGGCCAGCGTCGCCTGCGCCTTGGCTCCCACCATCGAGGTTCTGATCGGCGCGCGTGTGCTGCAGGCTTTCGGTGCCTGCGCAGGTCCGGTGATCGGCCGGGCGGTGGTGCGGGACGTCTGGGGCCGCGACAAGGCGGCGACTGTGCTGGCCTATATCGCGACTGCCATGGCGCTGGCCCCGGCGATCGGCCCGATTATCGGCGGCTGGCTCGACGTTGCCTTCGGCTGGGCGTCGACCTTCTGGGCCCTGGCGGGGTTCTCCGGGCTGGCATTGGTGATGGTGGTGCTGCTGCTGGGCGAGACAAACGCGCACCGCAATCCGGATGCAACTTCGTTCGGCGGCCTTGCGAAAAGCTACGGTGCCCTGCTGCGGCATCGGGTCTATCTCGGCTACGTGCTGACGGTTTCGGCCAGCTACAGCGTGATCTTCTGCTTCATCTCAGGGTCGTCCTTCGTCCTGATCGATGTGGTCGGGCTGACACCGGATCTCTACGGGCTGAGTTTCGCCGGCGTGGTGATCGGTTTCATGATCGGCAGCTTCACCTCCGCCCGCATCAGCAGCCGGTTGGGCGGCGCGCAGATGATTCTCATGGGGGGCTGTCTGACGGCGCTCGGCGGCCTGGTGATGGCCGGTTTCGCCTGGACGAGCGCGCCGACCGTCTGGACGGTGGTTGGCCCACAGGCCTTCGCGATGATCGGCGTCGGCTTCATCATGCCGAACGCCCAGGCGGGTGCCATCGGTCCGTTTCCGACCATGGCGGGGGCCGCTTCGGCGCTGATGGGCTTCACCCAGATGGGGCTCGCCGCCTTGGTCGGCCTCGGCATCGCCGTCGCTTTCGACGGCACCGCCCGCCCTATGGCCACAGGAGTCGCAATCGCGGGGGTGCTGGCGCTGACCGCGTTCCTGGGACTGGTGCGCGGCCGGGGGTAATCCCGCCTCTCTCAGGTCACTGGACGCGCGCCAGCTGGTCTCCGTCCACGCCCGGCAAGGACCGCTTCGGCAGACCCACATGGGCGGCCTGCATAAAGTGCTGCCAGATATCGGCGGGCAAACCACCGCCGGTGATGTCGTCCATAGGGCGCCCCCGATCGTCGCCGACCCACACAACCGTCACCAGATCCGCCGTATAGCCCGCGAACCAGGCGTCGCGGAAGTTCTGGGTGGTCCCGGTTTTTCCGGCCACCGGACGGTCGAGACGGGCGGCCTGGCCGGTGCCATGCCGGACAGTTTCGGACAACATCTGGTTCAGCATCGCAGTCGCCCGTGCCGACACGCCGGCGCCGAATCCCGACCCCTGGCGCTGATAGATCACCCGTCCCGCGGCATCGCTGATCGTCGTGATGCCATGCGGAACCACCGTGTGTCCGCCATTCGCGAAGGCGGCATAGAGCGCGGCAAGCTCAAGCGGGCTGAGCTCGCTCACCCCCAAAGCCAGGCTTGGCCCTTGGGTCAGATTGGAGGCGATACCCAGATCATGCGCCAAGGCTCGCACCCGGCCCCGACCCACCATTTCCTGCAATCTCACGGTGGCGGCGTTTCGGCTGCGGGCCAGCGCCTGCAACAAAGTGATATTGCCTTGGTTGAGATGATCGTAATTCTCCGGCGCCCAGCCGTCGATCCGGATCGGGGCGTCGCTGATCGTGTCGCCGGGGGACCAGCCCGCCTCCAGGGCCGCAAGGAAGACCACCGGCTTGAAGGTCGACCCCGGTTGGCGCCGGGCCTGGACCGCCCGGTTGAACTGGCTGCCCCCATAGCTGGCGCCGCCGACCATCGCCCGCACCGCACCGGTCGCCGGATCCAGCGCCACCAGGGCGGCCTGGTGCGCGCCCTTGGCACGGCCCTCGGCGATGCCTTTCGCCACGGCGGCCTCCGCCAAAGCCTGAAGTCCGGGATCGAAGGTGGTGCGGACTGACAGATCCTCGGCCCGCCGCCCGACATAACCGGGCACCTGTTCGTGAATCCAGTCGGCGAAATAACGCCTACCGGATCCGGTTCCGGCCGCCCCGGCCAGGGTAATCGGGGCAAGCGCCGCAGCCCGGGCCTGAGCCTGGGTCAGATCGCCGACCTCGACCAGATTCCCCAGCACCTCGGCCGTCCGCTTTCCCGCCAAGTCCGGGTTGACTGCGGGATTGTATCGGGACGGCGCCTTCAGCAAACCGACCAGCAAGGCCGCTTCGGAGAGTGAGACCCGGGACGCAGATGTGCCGAAATACTTCTGAGCCGCCGCCTCCACCCCATAAGCGCCGGCCCCGAAATAGACCCGGTTGAGGTAGATCGTCAGAATCTCGTCCTTGGTGAACTTGTGCTCCAGCCAGAACGACAGCAGCAGTTCCTGGATTTTCCGGCCGAAACTGCGGTCGGCAGTCAGAAAGACGTTTTTGGCGAGCTGCTGGGTGATCGTGCTGCCGCCCTGCACCACCCGCCCGGCCCGGAGATTGGTGACCGTCGCCCGCGCGATGCCGATCGGGTCCAGTCCGAAATGGAAGCGGAACCGACGATCCTCGGTCGCGATCAGAGCGGCGGGCAGATAGGGCGACATATCCGCGACCTGAATCGGTCGGCCATGCAGCGGGCCGAACGACGCCATCAGCAGCCCGTCCCGGTTTTCCAACGCCAGCGCCCCGTCGCGGCTTTGGATCGCCAGATCGGACACGTCCGGGAGTTGGTAGGCGTGATAGGCCAGCACCCCGCCGACCGCGATCATCGCCCAAAGTCCGAGCACTACGCCCCATTTCAGGGTGAACCCCGCCGCCCGTCCAACCCATCCGCGATGACCGGTTCCGGCCCTTCTCCGGCGGGCGCCGCCAGACACGCGGGGTTTCCGAGAACCGGCGGTTTTCGCGGGTTTCCGATCCGCTTTCAGGACGGCCGATTTTTTGGTCGCCGGTTTCGCCGCACCCGATTTCGCGCGCGCGGCGCCGCCACCTGTCGGCGCTTTCCGTTTTGCGGGGCCGGACGCAGCGGAGCCGGAGGAGCGGGATTGAGCCATAACCACCAAACGAGTTGCGGAACTAATTTCTTAGAGCATAGCTCTATATATATGACTTGACGAGATATTTTGTATTTACCTGAGGCATCACATGAAGGCGATGCCCTGCAGATCTCAGGCCCGCTCCCGTTGGGAACTACCCGGCCTTACCCCAGGCTTGAGAGGTTTGTGTTCATAGCGCTGCTGTGGAATATACTTGCGTCTTGGACGGTCGGACGACGACCCCGCGTTCGGCGCTTTCACTGGACCGCTTCATGTCAGATGTGGATTCTTCTCTAAGAGAAACATTGAGTTCCGGCGCGAGCCGGATCCTGAATGTGCTTGAGAAAACACAAGAGGTTGAAGCAGCGGCAGAAGAAGCGGATGAGGAGCCGAAACGCCTGTTCCATCACCGGGCCCTGAACGGCACGATCTTTATAAAACGCCCCAAGGGCGGCCCGATGACCGCCGCCGCCATGGTCGCGCCGCAAACCGCAGAAGTGCTGGAAAACGGAGAGCTGAAGACCATCACCATCACGCGGCAAAGTCGGGTGGAGAAAGGGGATATCGATACCACCTGCTATATTCCGTTCGACATCGATGCGATCGCGAGCGGTGGCAACAGCTTTGAGTTGGACGGGAAAAATCGCGTTCAAGCGCTTCTGGATCAATTGGGATTTGACGTCCAGCAGGAAGGCGAAAAAGTCGCGCGTGACAAGAAGCTCCTCGACACGTTTCTGGAACTTCCATCGCTGGATCCGTTCCTGCTTAAGGAGCGGGTCCTCAGCCTCGGATCCGATGTCTCGGACCTCTATTTCGATATCACCGAGGACGAGTTTGCGGATATAAAATCTTACGCAATGTAAGCGTATCGTGTTGAGACATTGACGGCACCCCAGGTTTGGTG
>CALAHL010000772.1 GCA_937891725.1 uncultured Rhodospirillaceae bacterium
CATGGAAGGCACCGTGGCGAGTGTGCCTCCGCAGGGCGGTCGCAAGCATCCGCAGCAGGAATTCCTGCAGGTCGACACCACCAATATCCTGTTCATCTGCGGCGGCGCTTTCGCCGGGTTGGAGAAAATCATCTCCAACCGCTCAAAGGGCTCATCCATGGGATTTGGCGCGGATGTGCGCTCCCCCGATGATCGTCGGACGGGTGAAGTGCTGCGCGAGGTGGAACCCGAGGATCTATTGAAATTCGGTCTCATCCCGGAATTCGTCGGCCGGTTGCCGGTTCTGGCGACGCTTGAGGATCTGGACGAGGACGCCCTGGTCGATATTCTGACGGTTCCGAAGAATGCGCTGGTCAAGCAGTATCAGCGTCTGTTCGAGATGGAAGATGTGAAGCTTGAGTTCCGCGAGGATGCCCTGCGCGCGGTGTCGCGCAAGGCGATCGAGCGTAAGACCGGTGCCCGAGGTCTGCGGTCGATCCTGGAGAGCATCTTGCTGGATCCAATGTACGGCCTGCCGGGTATGGATGATGTCGAAGAGATCATCATCAATGCAGATGTGGTTGAATCCGGCGCCTTGCCGATGATGGTGCATTCCGATCGTCGGGAAGATGTCGGCAAGGGCGCCTAGGAAGCGACTCGGCTGAATGCGGGCCGCGCGAGGGGAATGACGTGAAGGTCTAGGTCGGCTGGTGTCGTGGTTTTCGCGCCGGCTATTTCAGGAAATACACCAGGGGCTTGATCCTGATCCCCTGGGGCGCCACCTAACCTTACGTGCGCAGGGTCTCGTCCCCCGTCCTGTGCGACGCTGAATTTTCAATATCGGGGGTGGCGCTTTCAGAGGCCAGTGAACGTGAGCAATCCAGAATCGATTTCTACGCCGTCGACTTATCCCGTGTTGCCACTGCGTGACATCGTCGTTTTCCCTCACATGATCGTTCCCCTGTTCGTCGGTCGCGACAAATCTGTTCGTGCGCTTGAGGACGTGATGCAGGATGACAAGCAAATCCTGCTTGTGACCCAGAAGAATGCCGGGGACGACGATCCTGCTGCGGATGAGATTTACGATGTCGGAACCATTGGCACCGTCCTGCAACTGCTTAAGCTGCCCGACGGTACCGTCAAGGTGCTGGTCGAAGGCGGCCGCCGAGCGCGCATCACCCGATACGTCACCACTGATAACTTCTTCGAGGCCGAAGCCGTCGAAATCGAAGAAGACGAAGGCGAGGAGCAGGAGCAGGAAGCCCTGTCACGCGCCGTGGTTACCCAGTTCGAGCAGTACATCAAGCTCAACAAGAAGATTCCGCCGGAGGTCTTGGTCTCGGTCAATCAGATCGAGGAGCCGGCGAAGCTGGCGGACACCATCGCCTCCCATTTGGCGCTGAAGATTTCAGAGAAGCAGGAGTTGCTTGAGACCGCCGGCGTTGTCGGTCGTCTGGAGCGGGTCTTCGGCTTCATGGAAGGCGAGATCGGGGTTCTTCAGGTCGAAAAGCGAATCCGCAATCGGGTCAAGCGCCAGATGGAGAAGACCCAGCGCGAGTACTATCTGAATGAGCAAATGAAGGCCATTCAAAAGGAGCTCGGCGAGGGTGAAGAGGCGCGTGATGACCTCGCGGAACTCGAAGAGCAGATCCAGAAGGTCAAACTGACCAAGGAAGCCCGCGAGAAATCTCTGCAGGAACTCAAGAAGCTGCGCAATATGTCGCCGATGTCGGCCGAGGCGACCGTGGTGCGGAACTATCTCGACTGGATGCTGGGCATCCCGTGGAGGAAGCGGTCCAAGGTCCGAAAGGATCTGGAGCATGCCGAGAACGTGCTGAACGCCGATCATTACGGGTTGGAGAAGGTTAAGGAGCGGATTGTCGAGTATCTCGCGGTCCAGGCGCGGGTCGGCAAGATCAAGGGTCCGATTCTGTGCCTTGTCGGCCCTCCGGGTGTGGGCAAGACCTCGCTCGGCAAGTCGATGGCCAAGGCCACCGGCCGGAATTTCGTACGCATGTCGCTGGGCGGTGTGCGGGACGAGGCGGAGATACGCGGCCACCGTCGGACCTATATCGGCGCGTTGCCGGGCAAGGTCATCCAGGGCATGAAGAAGGCCAAGACGTCGAATCCTCTGTTCCTGTTGGACGAGATCGACAAACTTGGGAATGACTATCGCGGCGACCCTTCGTCCGCATTGCTCGAGGTGTTGGACCCGGAACAGAACAGCACGTTCCAGGACCACTATCTGGAGGTGGACTACGACCTGTCCGATGTGATGTTCGTCACCACAGCCAACACTCTGCGGATGCCGCAGCCGCTGTTGGATCGCATGGAGACGATCCGCCTGTCCGGCTATACCGAAGACGAGAAGATCGAGATCGCCAAACGTCACCTGATCCCAAAGCAGATCAAGGAGCACGGGCTCAAAGACCACGAGTGGTCGATTTCCGACGAAGCGCTGCGGGATCTCATCCGTTACTACACCCGTGAGGCGGGCGTTCGGAACCTGGAACGTGAGCTGGCCAATTTGGCCCGCAAGGCGGTCAAGGAGATCATGAGCACCGGCAAGGACAAGGTGAAGTCGACCGTCAGCAATCTCGACAAGTACGCCGGTGTCCGGCGGTATCGTTACGGCGAGGTCGAGGAAGTCGACATGGTTGGCGTCGTCACCGGTCTGGCGTGGACCGAGGTTGGTGGTGAGCTGTTGTCGATCGAGTCGGTGACGGTGCCCGGCAAGGGTAAGGTCAATGCCACGGGCAAGCTCGGCGATGTGATGAAGGAATCCGTTCAGGCTGCCGAGTCGATCGTG
>CALAHL010000773.1 GCA_937891725.1 uncultured Rhodospirillaceae bacterium
CGGCGTTCTGCCGGTCTGACCTTCTCCTTCGTCGACATGTCGGACGCCTCCAAGATCGAGGCTGCGATCACCGAGAAAACCAAGATGATCTGGGTCGAGAGCCCGACCAATCCGCTGCTGAAACTGGCCGATCTGGATGCGATCGCCCAGGTCGCCAAAAAGCACGGTCTGATGACGGTCTGCGACAACACCTTCTGCTCCCCCTGGGTGCAGCGTCCGCTCGATCACGGCATCGATATCGTCATGCATTCGACCACCAAATACCTGAACGGCCATTCCGACGTGGTCGGCGGCATTGCGGTGGTCCCCGAGGGTCGCGAGGCGATCCGGGACAAGATGACGTTCCTGCAGAACGCGGTCGGCTCGATCGCCGGGCCGTTCGATTGTTTCCTGGTTCTGCGCGCGCTCAAGACCTTGCCGGTGCGGATGGAACGGCACTGCCAGAACGCCCAGCGGGTGGCGGAATTTCTGGAGGCCCATCCGAAGATCGAGAAGGTCTACTACCCGGGTTTGCCCAGCCACCCACAGTTTGAGCTTGCCAAGCGTCAGATGCGGGCACCGGGCGGCATGGTGACGGCGATCCTCAAGGGTGGTCTGGACGAGGCGCGGCGGTTCCTGGAGCGCACCGAGCTGTTCGCCTTGGCGGAATCCCTCGGCGGGGTCGAGAGCCTGATCGAGCACCCCGCGATCATGACCCATGCCTCGGTCCCCCGCGAAATCCGCGAGGCGCTCGGGATCTCCGACGGTCTGGTGCGGCTTTCGGTCGGGATCGAGGACGGCGACGACCTGATTGCGGAGTTGCAGCACGCGCTGGGGTGACGGCCCGTCGACAGGCTCAGGGCGATAGACCCGTCTACTGACGATTATTTTTATCGTGGTGCGCCTGTCGGACCGAGGCCGAGCCAATTGATGACCGCTTGGGCAACTGCGGATAATCTCGCACCGATAAGATGAACCAAAGGCCCCGTCCATGTCCGATCCCGTCCCCGCCATCCCCGAAGCCGAGGCCACCGGCAAGACCCGCGAGATCTTTGAGGACCTCAAGGCGACCTTGGGGGTGTCGGTGGTCAATTTGATTTGGCGGCATCTGGCGACCATGGACGGTGGGCTGGAATGGGCCTGGGCGGCGGCCAAACCGATCTACACGTCAGGGGCGGCGGGTGCGGCGGAGGCTCGGATGCGGGCTGCCCTGATCCCACCGATGCCGGAGCCGTTGGTTGGCGGCGCACTGCATTTGGTGGGATTGGATGGCGAGGCGCGCCGGACCGCTCGGGCGGTGGTGGCTGCCTATGATCGGGGCAATGCCCTGAACCTGATGGCGTTGACTGCGTTGGTCACGGCTCCGTCGGGATCGGCGCCCACGCTGGCATCCGCTACTCAGGCGCAGGGTGAGGCGGTTCCGCTGCCGCCGGTGCTGAGCGAAGGGGATGTTTCGGCGGCTACCTGGCGGATGGTCCTGGCGCTTAACACTTTTGGCGCGCGGCCGGACGAGCCGATCCTGGCAACCCTGTATCGACATCTGGCGCATTGGCCCGGTCTGCTCGCCTTGATCCATGCCGGGTTCGCGCCGTTGGAAGCCTCCGGCGAGATCCGCCGATCGATTGCTCAGGCGCGCGATCTGGCCCGGTTCGAGGGCGGCGGCTTAATCCAGCTGGCGGAGACGACCGGTCCCCGCCATGAGCAGGCGGCGGCCGCGATTACCGAATTCGCCGACCATGTGATCTGCCGGATGGTTCCGATTGGGATCGCGCTCGGCCGTTGGATGGACGACGCGGCGTCGGCTGAAGCGTGAGCCGCGCTGGCGCTGCCCTGTCGAGACGAGAGCGGATCCTGCGAGGACCGATCGGCCCGACCCTGATCCGTCTGTCGGCTCCGACCATTATTGGGGCCCTGATCCAGGTGACGATCAGTGTGGTTGAAGGTGTGGTGATCGGCGGCCTCGGCACCGAGGCGCTGGCAGGCGCCGCGCTGGTCTTCCCGGTCTTCATGCTGACCACAATGCTGTCCGCCGGCGCAATCGGCGGGGCTGTGTCCGGTGCCATGGCGCGGGCCAACGGCGCGGGTGACGCGGAACAGGTCGCGCGAGTGGTGCGGGCGGCGCTGGTGATCGCAGTCGGCGGGGCGGCGATCATGGGCGGAGGCCTGATGCTGGTCGACGCAGATCTGTTTCGGCTGCTGGGTGGCACGGGCCCGGCCCTTGACGCGGCCCTCTCCTACGGAGCCGTGTTCTTCCCGGGCATGCTGGCGATCTGGGTGTTCAACATGATAGCCGGCCTGATGCGCGGCACCGGCGACATGGTCCGGCCGATGGTGGCGATCGGCGTGGTGACGGGACTGCATGCGGCGATCTGCTGGCCCTTGGTCGGCGCATTCGGGATGTCGGGCGCGGCACTGGCGCTGATCTCGGCCTATGGGATCGGCGCGCTCGGTCTGCTCGGACTCGTGGTGATCGGGCGGGCAGGGTTCGGGCTCTCCGGTGCGGCGGGTGTGCCGTGGGGTGTGATCGGTCGATGTCTGTCCGCCGGTCTGCTGGCCGGGACGCAATCCGTTCTGACCGTGGCGACCTCGCTGCTGGTGGCGGGGTTGATCGGCCGGCTGGGCACGGCCGCGTTGGCCGGCTATGGGGTGGCGGCGCGGCTGGAGCTGCTGATGGTGCCGCTGATCTTCGGGGTCGGTGCGGCCCTGATCGCGCTTGTCGGTGGCAATGCGGGGGCAGGTCAGCGTGCGCGGGCGATCCGGATCGGCTGGATCGGCGCACTCGCGGCAGGCGGGTTGGTCGGTGCGGTGGGCCTGGTGGTCGCCGTGCTGCCGATGCTCTGGATCCCGTTGTTCAGCGCCGATCCGTTGGTCGGACATGTGGCCCGGACGGCACTGGCGATCATTGGACCATGCTACGGCTTTTTCGGCGTGGGGCTTGCGCTGTATTTCGCGAGCCAGGGACTGGGAACCCTGTTCTGGCCGGTGTTCGGGGCGGTGATCCGGCTGGCTGTGATTGGCGGTGGGGCGGCGGTTCTCTTCGCTGTCGATCTTGCTACGGTCGAGGCGCTGGTCGGCTTGGTGGCCGCAGGCATGGTCAGCTATGGTCTGTTCAACGCTGCGGCCTTGCGCCTTGGGCCATGGCGCCCCTAACCTCTCCTATGCCACTCGATCAGAAACCCGACCTCGCCCTCACCGTCTGCCCGCACGATTGTCCCAGCGCCTGCGCTTTGGAGGTCGAGCGGCTGGACAGCCGCACCATCGGGCGGGTCCGGGGGGCACGCCAGAATGCGTACACGGACGGCGTGATCTGCGCGAAGGTCGCCCGCTATGCCGAACGGGTGCATCACCCCGACCGGCTGGCCAAGCCGCTGATGCGCACCGGCCCCAAAGGCGGCAACGATTTTACCGAGATCGGGTGGGACGAGGCGCTCGACCGAGTTGCCCATGAGTTCACCGAGCGTGCCGCGATGCACGGGGCCGAGACGGTCTGGCCGTACTATTTCGCGGGCACCATGGGCCTGGTGCATCGGGACGGCATCAACCGGCTGCGACATGTCATGGGCTACAGCCGCCAGGATCCCAACATCTGCACCACCGTCGTGAAGACCGGGTACGCGGCGGGTGCCGGCGACATACGGGGCGCCGATCCGCGGGAGATGGCGGAGAGCGACCTGATCATCATGTGGGGCGGCAATCCGGTCTCGACCCAGGTCAACGTGATGCACTGGATATCGAAGGCCCGGAAGGAACGTGGCGCGCATTTCGTCGTGGTCGACCCCTACCGCACTCCGACAGCCGAGGTCGCCGACGAGCATTTGATGGTGCGGCCCGGCACCGACGGGGCGGTCGCCTGCGCGATCATGCATGTGCTGTTCCGGGACGGCTACGCCGACCGCGCCTACATGGCGCAATATGCCGAGGACCCCGAGGGTCTGGAGACGCATCTGGCGACCCGCACGCCGCAATGGGCCGAGGCGATCTCCGGCGTTCCGGCATCCCAGATCGAAGCGCTTGCCAAGCGCTATGGGCAGACCGACCGCGCCTTTGTCCGGCTCGGCTACGGGTTCGCGCGCTCACGCAACGGCCCTATGCAGGTGCACGCGGTCGCCGCCATTCCGGTGGTCGGGGGCAAGTGGCAGCATCGGGGCGGCGGGGCGTTGTGGAAATTCGACGGCCTGTTT
>CALAHL010000774.1 GCA_937891725.1 uncultured Rhodospirillaceae bacterium
ACCGTGACCGTGCAAGGTCCGGGCGGTCGGCGTGAGATGCCGGTGGAAGCCGTGCCCGTCGGCCCCGGTCGCACCAATCTGGCGCCCGGCGAGATCCTTGTCAGCTTCACTTTGCCGCCTCGGGCACCCGGATCAGGCGACGCCTATCTCCGCATGATTCCGCGCACCGAAATGGACATCGCGGTTGTCGGATGCGGGGTGAACCTGACCGTCAAGGACGGTGTTTGCACCGCCGCCAGGGTCGCACTCGGCGCCGTGGCACCAACCGTCGTGCTGGTCGAGGACGCCGCCAAGGCGCTGATCGGATCGAAACTCGACGATGCGGCCCTGGAAGCCGCAGCCGAAGCCTGCCGCAAAGCGTGCCATCCGATCGACGACAAGCGCGGCACCATCGTCTATCGCACAAAGGTTGCCGGCGTGCTTTTGAAACGGACTGTCGGCATCGCCGCCGACCGCGCTGGGAGGGGTTAAAATCATGTCAAAGCTTCATGTATCAACAACGGTGAACGGTGAGCCTTCGGAGTTTCTCTGCGAGGCAAACGACACCATGCTCGATATCCTGCGCGGTCCGCTCGGCCTGACCGGTTCCAAGGAAGGCTGCGCGTCCGGCGATTGCGGTGCCTGCAGCGTGACGCTGGATGGCCGCTTGGTTTGCGCCTGCCTGATGCTTGCAGTCGAGGCCGAAGGGGCCGAGATCGAGACCATCGAGGGTATGGCCCAGGGTGACAAATTGCACCCGCTGCAGCAGAAATTCCTGGAAATGGCCGCCCTGCAATGCGGCATCTGTACCCCAGGCATGCTGGTCGCAGCGAAATCGCTTCTTGAGCAGAACATGAACCCCACGGAGACCGAGGTCCGGTACTGGCTTGCCGGGAACCTCTGTCGGTGTACGGGATACGATAAGATCGTCCATGCGGTGCTGGATACGGCCGCGGAAATGCGGGAGGCAGCGCGATGAACGAGATGACCAACAACTGGATCGGCAAAAGCACGATCCGTCCCGATGGCGCCGACAAGGTCACCGGACGCGCCGCCTATGCCGCCGACACAAACATGCCCGGAATGATCTGGGGCAAGGTGTTGCGCAGCCCGCATCCGCACGCCCGCATCCTCTCGATCGATACGTCCAAGGCCGAAGCCCTGCCCGGCGTCAAAGCCGTTGTCACGGCGAAGGACATCGTGGAATTCCCGGTCGACACGCCCGTCATGCTTGGGATCCAGGACATGCGCTGGATGTGCCGCAATGTGATGGCGCGCGAGAAGGCCCTGTTTCATGGCCACCCGATCGCAGCCGTGGCCGCCACCACCGAGGCGATCGCCGCCGAGGCCTGCAAGCTGATTGAGGTCGAGTACGACGTTCTGCCCTGGGTGATCGAGATCGAGGACGCGATCAAACCCGACGCGCCGATTCTCCACGATTTTATCCAGTTCGAAGGCAAGCCGTCCAACATCGCCGGCACGCTCGAGCACAAGCTTGGCGATGTCGATGCCGGGTTCGCCAAGGCCGACGTGGTGATTGAGCGGGATTTCACCACCCGCCCGATCCACCAGGGCTATATCGAGAATCATGCTTGTCTGGTCAGCGTCGCTTCGGACGGCAAGGCCACGATCTGGAGTTCCAGCCAGGGCCAGTTCATGGTCCGCGCCATGACTTCGCTGCTGACCGGCCTGCCGCAAAGCGATATCCGCGCCATTCCGGCCGAGATCGGCGGAGGTTTCGGCGGCAAGACCATCATCTATCTGGAGCCGCTGGCGACGATCCTGTCGAAGAAATCCGGGCGTCCCGTCAAGATGGTGATGACCCGCGAAGAAGTGATGCGGGCGACCGGCCCGACCTCCGGTTCGATGAGCACGGTGCGCATCGGAGCCACCAAGGACGGCAAGATCGTCGCCGCCCAGGGTGTCTTCTATCTGCAGGCGGGTGCCCTTCCTGGCTCCCCGATCCGCGGGGCCGCCGGGTGTGCGTTCGCGCCCTACGATATCCCGAACGTTATCTCCCGAGGGTTCGACGTGGTTTCCAACCGTTCGAAGGTCGCGGCTTACCGGGCTCCGGGCGCACCGATCGGGGCCTATGCGGTGGAATGTGTCCTGGACGAACTGGCCGAAGCCTTGAAGATCGATCCGCTTGAGTTCCGCATCAAGAACGCCGCCCGAGAAGGCACCAAGGCGGCCCACGGTCCGGTCTATCCGCGCATCGGTCTGCTGGAAACGATGGAAGCCGCGAAGGCGCATCCGCACTACAAAGCACCGCTCGGTAAAAACCAAGGTCGCGGCGTGGCCAGCGGCTTCTGGTTCAATGCCGGTGGGGAATCCAGCGCGCAGTTGAACATCACCGAAGACGGTAATGTGGTCGTGACCACCGGACACCCCGATGTCGGCGGGTCTCGCGCAGCGATCGCCAATATCGCGGCAGAATTGCTCGGTATCGACTACCGGCGGGTGTCGGTTCTGATCGGGGACACCGCCACGGTCGGCTACAGCAACCTGACCGGCGGCAGCCGGGTGCTGTTCGCCTCCGCCATGGTGGTGACCCAGTCGGCCGAGCAGGTCATCGGACAACTCAAGGCCCGTGCCGCCAAGCTCTGGGGGATCGAAGCCGACGCCGTGGTCTGGGAGAATGGCGAGGCCCGTCCAAGTGGCGATCACACCGGCAACTTCCCGACCATGACACTGGCCGAAATCGCCGCCAAGGCGAGCGAGACCGGCGGGCCGATCGGGGCCGGCGTGCAACTCAACACCACCGGGGCCGAGGGTGGTTTCAGCACCCACATCTGCGATGTCGAGGTCGACGTGGATCTGGGGATCGTGCGGGTCATACGCTACACCTCGTTCCAGGACGTTGGGCGGGCGATTCACCCTGCCTACGTCGAGGGACAGATCCAGGGCGGTGCCGTTCAGGGCATCGGCTGGGCGTTGAACGAGGAGTACATCTACAACGCCAAGGGTCAGGTGGATAACCCCGGCTTCCTCGACTATCGGATGCCGGTCTGCTCCGACATGCCGATGCTGGACGCTGTGATGATCGAGATCCCGAACCCGAAACATCCCCAGGGTGTGCGGGGCGTGGGCGAGGTCCCGCTGGTTCCCGTGCTCGCGGCGGTCGCCAATGCCGTCCACGACGCGGTCGGCAAACGCTATTTCAGTCTCCCGATGTCACCGCCGAAGGTGCTGGAAGGGCTGGATGAGGGCACACTGCAAGCGGCGGAATGACGTGACAGAAAGACCAACGCCGGCGCCGGATTATGATGCTCTGATCATCGGCGCCGGTATCTCGGGAATGTATCAACTCCACCTGCTGCGGCAGCTCGGCCTGAAGGTTCGGGTATTCGAGGCAGGCACCGGCGTGGGCGGCACCTGGTATTGGAACCGCTATCCCGGCGCCCGCTTCGATTCCGAAAGCTGGTCCTACGGGTATTCCTTCAGCCAGGACCTGCTGGACGAATGGGACTGGACCGAGAATTTTGCGCCGCAGCCCGAGACCGAGCAGTACCTGAATCTGGTCGCCGACAAGTTCGATCTGCGCCGCGACATCCAATTCTCGGCCAGGGTGTCATCCGCTCACTTTGACGACGGCAGCCGGCTGTGGACCCTCACGCTGGAGGACGGCAGCCGGCATACCACCCGCTATCTGATCTCCGCCGTGGGTCCCCTTTCGGCCCCGACCTATCCGAAGCTGGACGGCCTCGATGACTTTCAAGGGGAGGCTTGGCACACCGGTCTGTGGCCGAAGCATGAGGTCGACTTTTCCGGCAAGCGGGTCGCCGTGATCGGGACCGGCGCTTCGGCGGTTCAGGCGATTCCGATCATTGCCGAGACCGCCGGCCATCTGACGGTGTTCCAGCGACGGCCAAACTGGTGCACCCCGCTGCACAACGCGCAGATCAACCGCCAGGAGATGGCGGAGATACGGGCACGCTATCCCGAGATCTTCGAGCGCTGTCGCGAGACCGCCGCCTGCTTCATTCATACTACCGACCCCCGCGGCACCTTCGAGGTGAGCGCCGAAGAGCGCGAAGCGTTCTGGCAAAAGCGCTACAGCGAACCGGGTTTCGGGATCTGGCAGGGCAATTTCCGCGACGTGCTGATCGATCGGGAGGCCAATGCGCTGCTGTCGGACTTCGTTGCCCGCAAAATCCGGGAACGGGTCACGGATCCGGAGA
>CALAHL010000775.1 GCA_937891725.1 uncultured Rhodospirillaceae bacterium
CGCGGCCTCGATCAGTTCCTCGATCCGTCGGATATACTTGATCGCCTGCGCCGGCAGCTGCGCCCAGGACCGCGCGCCATAGGTGCTGTCCGACCAGCCTTCAAGATCCTCGTAGATCGGCTCGACCCGGGTTTGTGCGGCCTGCCCGGCGGGGTAGTGGTCGATGACCGCACCGTCGAGTTTGTAGCCGGTGCAGACCCGCAGGGTCTCGAATCCGTCCAGCACATCAAGCTTGGTCAAGGCGATGCCGTTGATTCCGCCTGTTTTGATCGCCTGGCGGACCATCACCGCATCAAACCAGCCGCAGCGGCGTTTGCGTCCGGTGTTGGTGCCGAATTCATGTCCCCGTTCGCCCAGCAGATTGCCGGTGTCGTCGGTGAGTTCGGTTGGGAAGGGGCCGGCCCCGACCCGTGTGGTATAAGCCTTGGCGATGCCGAGCACATAGCCGATCGAGGTTGGCCCGATGCCGGAACCGGTCGCCGCCTGGCCCGCGACCGTGTTCGACGATGTCACATAAGGGTAGGTGCCATGGTCGACATCCAGCATGACCGCCTGCGCGCCCTCGAACAGGATGCGCTTGCCGGCGACCACAGCCTTATCCAACCGGTCCCAGACGCGGCCCGCGAACGGCAGGATCTTCGGAGCGATCTCCAGCAGCGCCGCCAGCAGTTCGTCCGGATCGATCTCCGTCTCGCCCAGCCCGCGCAGATAGGCGTTGTGATAGTCCGCCAGATAGGCCGATTTGGCCTGTAGGGTTTCTGGTTCGGCCAGATCCGCGACCCGTACCGCGCGCCGACCGACCTTGTCCTCATAGGCAGGCCCGATGCCGCGACCGGTGGTGCCGATCTTGCCGTCGCCCCGAGCCGCTTCGCGCGCTTGGTCGATCAGGCGATGGACCGGAAGAATCAGACACGCGGTCTCCGACAGCAGCAGATCGCCCGGCTTCAGGATCAGTCCCTGCTTTGCCACCCGTGCAATTTCATCCAGAAAGGCCCAGGGATCGACCACCACGCCGCTGCCGATGATCGACAGCTTTCCGGGACGCACCACCCCGGAGGGCAGCAGGGCCAGCTTGTACGTAGTGTTGCCGATCACCAGCGTGTGGCCGGCGTTATGCCCCCCCTGGAAGCGCACCACAACCTCGGCACGCTCCGATAGCCAGTCGACGATCTTGCCCTTGCCCTCGTCGCCCCATTGGGCACCGATAACCGCCACGTTGCTCATGCTCTCGGTCCTGTCCTGATCACGTCTGAGAGGGGGAGGCGAGGGCGGCGATCTTGCCGTCCCGCCAGAAGAAGACACAGCCCAGTCGTCGGGCTTCGGTCTCGGCATCCGCTACCGGTGCCAGACCTTGCACGGTTGCATGGCCCGCTATGCCGATCGCATGGGCCTCGTCGCGCGGGGTACCATGCGGAATGAAGACGGTGTCTCGGCGAATGGGATCCGGTAGCGCCTGCAGCACCATTTCAATATAGAGGGTGAAACCGGTCGCTGTCTCGGCTCCACCATTGACCCGATACCGTCCGCCGCGTCCGACCTCGCCCCGCACCATTTCCCCGCGCGCACCGCGTGCGAACAGGCTGAAGGCAATGCCCGTATGATACTCGAAGCCGCGGTTCTCGACCGGGTCCAAGGTGACCCGAAGCCCGGGCTCGGCGGTCGCGATGAGCTCAACCACGGTGGTCAGCCGGTCGAGCGCCGCATGCGCGTCGGCAGGGAGATCGAGCCCGTGCAGCACCGCCAGCGCCTCGTCCTTCTGGCCGGTCGCCCCCAGGAGTTTCGAAAGGACGGGAGCATGGTCGCCCGCCAGGGTTTCGACCGCCGCGATGTCCTTGCGATCGATTGCGGCCCGCAACTGTGCTTCCCGCTCCGCCGAGAGTCCCAAAGTCGCCAGCACGGTCGGGACCAGCGGCGGGACCATCAGGTCTACCGACAGTTCGCTCACTCCGGCCGCCTTCAGCGCTTCAACCGCGACCAAGACAATTTCGGCATCGGCCTCGGCGGTTTCCGAGCCGATCAGTTCGGCGCCAACC
>CALAHL010000776.1 GCA_937891725.1 uncultured Rhodospirillaceae bacterium
GATGAAGACGGTATTGCCGCGTCCGCCGCCGCCGGGATTGTCGGCCGGGTCGGCGAACAGCAGCGAGGGAGCGTTCGGATCCTCGCCAAGCCGCTTGGCCAGTGCGACCGAGTCCGCGAGAGCGGTCATCCGCGGCACATAGCGATCCTTATCCGCCCATCCGGCCTTGGCGAGATGGATCGCGAGTTTCTTGGCGTGGTCGGGATCGTTCCGGGTGGTGACGATCACGGTCATGCCGTTCTTCGGCGTATCGCAAAAGGCGAAGCCCGAGAGGATGGTGACGTTCATCACCTTGGCGTCGATCTTGGTCTGGCCGAGCCGGATCAGATCTCCGTACGGATGGCCCGGTGCGGTGAGCTGGGTGACCGATGGGGCGACCAGCGGCAGGCGGACCCGATAGGAGGTAGCCTTGGTGCCGGCCATCAGCTCGATCATCAGGGCCGCCGCCTCAGCTCCCCGCTCCCGGATATCGGTATGCGGGTTCTCGCGATAGCCGACCATGATGTCGGCGGCCTCCATCATCTCGTCCGAGACATTTGCGTGGAGATCCAGGGTCGCGATCACCGGAACATCGGGGCCGACCAGCCGCCGGACCAGCGCAAACACCTCGCCGTCGGGGTCATGGGTATGGGTGGCACAGGCCCCGCCATGCTCGGCGATATAGACCCCATCCAGCGGACCCGCCGCCTTCAAGCCCGTCTCGAATTCCGCCAGAAGCTCGTTGAAGAACGCTTCTTCGACCGGACCGGCGGGCTGGGAGGACGCGTGCACGATGGGCACCGGCTCCCACCCTGAGCGGCCAACCTCGGCGTCCATGCCGCCATAGAACCCGGTCACACCGGCATAGATCGCCGGATGCTCGGCCCGCGCCTCCCGGCTGATCTCGTCGCCACGATAATAGCCGCGCTCCTCGAAATCCGGCCGACTGCACGGCGGCGCGAACCGGTTGCTCTCCAGCGAGAATCCCAAGATGGCGATGCGTTTCATGGCGATGGTTCCTCGATGAACGACGCAACCTGCTCGAGCGAAGTCACGTTAAGTGGCGAGTGACAGGGTCACGGCCCTAAAGATCCCGCACGAAGTCGATGCCTGGCAAGGCCTTTACCGCGCTGCGGAGCGTGCTGGAGACCCGGTAGGCTTCCGGCAGGGCGATCCGGACGTTCTCGCCGGTCGCGCTTGCCACCACGATGCTGATCTTGCCGCGGCCCCGGCCCTCGTTGGCGATCAGCCCCTGCAGCGGGCCGAGCGCGCGGTCGTCACGGATGTAGATTTCCAGCCCTGCCGCCGTTTTCTCGACCGCCTTGTCGAGCGGTTCCAACGAAGCCGCCAGCAGCCGGACATTACCGTCTTCGAGCTTGGCGTCGACCTTGACCAGCAACGGCACGCCCGCATCCAGCAGGTCCTTCGCCGCCGCCAGGACTTCGGAGAACATAGTGATCTCGAACACGCCGGTCCGGTCGGTCAGCTGGGCGAACGCAAACCGGTTGCCGCTTTTCGAGGTGCGGATCTGCTTGCCGACCACGATCCCAGCCATCATCAGCCGGGTCGATCCGCCCTTGGCCATCACCGCCGACGCCAGCCGGTCCGACGCGACCACCTTCAGCCGGTTGAGGGAGTCGCCGTAGGAGTCCAGCGGGTGGGCCGACAGATAGAAGCCGAGCGCGTCGAACTCCTCCTTCAGCTTGTCCAGCGGCGCCCAGTCTGCGCGTTCGTTGAGCCGGATCCGGGTCTGCTCCTTCGCGCCGTCGACCGCGAACAGATTGACCTGATTGGACTGTCGTTCACTGGCGGCGAGCGAAACGTGCCGGACCACGGTCTCAAGGCTCTCGAACAGTTCGGCCCGGTTCTCGTGCAGAGCATCGAACGCTCCCGCGCGCACCAGATTTTCCAGCAGCCGCTTGTTCACGTTCTGGGGGTCGGCACGGTCCGCGAAATCGCCCAGGGTCTTGAACGGCCCGCCCCGCTCCCGCTCGGCCACCAGCCCCATCATCGCACTGTCGCCGACATTCTTGATCGCGGCCAACGCGTAGCGCACGGCCTTGTCGTGGCCGCTCGCAGGATCGCGATCGTTCTCCACCGAGAAGTCGGCGCGGCTGCGGTTCACATCCGGCGGCAGCAGCTTGATGCCCTGTCGCTGCAGTTCCTGGCGGAAGGTGTTCAGCTTGTCGGTATTGCCCATGTCGTAGGTCATGGTCGCCGCCATGAACTCGACCGGGTGGTTCGCCTTCAGATAGGCCGTGTGATAGGCGACAAGCGCATAGGCCGCCGCGTGGCTCTTGTTGAATCCGTATCCGGCGAAGGCCGCGATCTGATCGAAGATCTCGCTGGCCTTTGATTTGTCGACATTGTTCGCCACCGCCCCGTTGACGAAGGTCTCGCGCTGGGCGTCCATCTCGGCCTGGATCTTCTTACCCATGGCCCGGCGCAACAGATCCGCTCCGCCGAGCGTGTAGCCGGACAGCCGCTGGGCCGCCTGCTGCACCTGCTCCTGGTAGATCATGATCCCAAAGGTCTCGGTCAGCACCGGTTCCAGCACCGGGTGCATGTAATCCGGCTTCTCGTCGCCGTGCTTGCAGGCGATGTATTTCGGGATATTCGCCATCGGACCCGGACGATACAGCGCCACAAGCGCGATGATGTCCTCGAACCTGTCGGGCTTCAGGCGGCGCAGCACGTCACGCATGCCGGAACTTTCCAGCTGGAACACGCCGGTCGACTCGCCCTTGGCCAGCATGTCGTAGGTCCGCTTGTCGTCCAGCGGGACCTTGCTGAGATCCAGATCAAAATCCCGTTGCCGCAGCAGATCGACCGCCTTCTGCAGCACGGTCAGGGTCTTCAGCCCCAGGAAATCGAATTTCACCAGACCTGCCTGCTCCACCCATTTCATGTTGAACTGGGTCACCGGCATGTCGGAGCGCGGGTCGCGGTAAAGGGCGACCAGCTCATCCAGCGGCCGATCCCCGATCACCACGCCGGCCGCATGGGTCGAAGAGTTCCGGTACAGCCCCTCGAGCCGCAGTGCCACGTTGATCAGGTGGGCGACATTCTCGTCCCCGTCCCGCTGGGCCTTGAGCTCGGCCTCGCTTTTCATCGCCTCGGCGAGGGTGGTCGGATTGGCTGGGTTGTTGGGGACCAGTTTGCAGATCCGGTCGACCTGACCGTAGGGCATCTCCAGAACCCGGCCCACGTCGCGCAGCGCGGCACGCGCCTGGAGCTTGCCGAAGGTGATGATCTGGGCGACCCGGTCGCGGCCATATTTGTCCTGCACATAGCGGATCACCTCATCCCGGCGATCCTGGCAGAAGTCGATATCGAAGTCCGGCATGGACACCCGCTCGGGGTTCAGGAACCGCTCGAACAGCAGGCCCCAGCGCAGCGGGTCGAGATCGGTGATCAGCAGGGAATAGGCCACCAGCGAGCCCGCACCCGATCCACGCCCGGGTCCAACCGGAATGTCCTGAGCTTTCGCCCATTTGATGAAGTCCGACACGATCAGGAAGTACCCGGGGAACCCCATGGATTCGATCACACCGAGTTCCATGGCCAGCCGGTCATGGTAGGGCTTCGCGGCCTGCATCCGCGCCGCATCGTCCATATCGGGCGTGAAGACATGGGCTTCCAGTCGGCCCAACAACCCCTCCTCCGCCTGCGCCCGCAGCTCCTGCTCTTCGGTCCGGCCTTCGTCGGTTTCGAATCGGGGCAGGATCGGGTCCAGCTTTTGCGGCATGAAGGCGCAGCGATGGGCGATCACGATTGTGTTGTCGACCGCTTCGGGAAGGTCCGCAAACAGCTCCCGCATCTCCTCGGCGGATTTGAAGCGATGATGCCGGGTCACCCGCCAGCGGTTCGGATTTCCGATCGTGGTGCCCTGCCCGATGCAGATCAGCGCGTCATGGGCCTCGTGCATGTCCTCGTCGGCGAAGAAACACTCATTGGTCGCGACCAGCGGCAGATCCTTGGCATAGGCCAGATCGATCAGCTTGCCCTCGATCTTGTTCTCGTCCTCAAGGAAATGTCGCTGCAGTTCGACGTAGAGCCGCCCCGGAAACAGACCTGCCAGACTGTCGAGCATCGCCGCGGCCTCGGCCTCGCGGCCCGACAGGAGCATGCGCCCGACAGCCCCTTTGAGCCCCGCAGACAGGGCGATCAGCCCGTCGGTCATACCGGTCAGATCTTCGATCGCGATCTGCGGTTCCTCCTCGCCGGTGCCCTCCATATAGGCCCGGCTGACGATCCGCATGAGGTTCCGGTAGCCGGTCTCGGATTGCACGAGCAGAACCAGCTGATCGGGCGTGACGTCCTTGCCGCCGACGACCCGCAGCCCGCCCCGCCCCGTCTCGGACGGTCGCCGGATCTTGAGCTGGACGCCGACGATCGGCTGCACCCCGGCCTCCACGGCCGCGACCGAAAATTCCAGCGCGCCGAACAGGTTGCCGGTATCGGTCATCGCGACCGCCGGCATCGCCTTGGCCTTTGACAGCTTCGCCAGATCCTTCGCCTGAATCGCCCCTTGGGCGAGCGAGTAGGCGCTGTGGACGCGCAGATGGACGAAGGACGCATGCGGCATGGGAAACTCCGGGATCAGATTCCCATCACCATTCCACAGCATCGGCGCCGGGTCATGCGCCAACATGAGAGCCGCTGCCGATCACGCTTCCGATGCAACGCCCTCCTCCCAGGCCTTGCAGCGAAACGGCCGACTCGGGCCCGCCACGCGACGTCGCCCCAGGCAAAAGAAACCGTACGGCACCGGATCGGTGCTGTTTGAATAAAACCGCCTGAATCTGAGGCTCACTGAAGAGTATCAAATCCATCTCAATTTAGCCCCAAAAGCAAATTGAAAAACAACGCGAATTCAACTCAAGAGTGCTAATTTCGTTAACGCTAATTTTACCATCGGGACGGCAAAATCGACCGTCCCAACACAGCCCGGTTTAAGAGACAACCGAAGATGGCAACCGCCTTGAGCTCCCGGCATTTGAAGGTTCCGCTGGAAATTGCCCGCGCGATCAAGGCCCACACGCTGTATGCCGAGGGCAAACCGGGTGGCAAGGCGCTGTCGCTCAAGAGCCAGAACCTCGATGGTGTGACGATCAGTGAACTCGACCTGCGGAGCGCGGTCTTTTCCGGATCGTCCTTCATCAAGGCGAAGCTGGAGGCAACCAGCTTCGCGGATGGGGACCTGTTCGGGTGCGATTTCGCGATGGCGGACATGCGCCAGGTGGTTCTGACCCGCGCCGATCTGCGCGGCGCCAATTTCACGCTCGCCAACCTCACCGGCGCCGTGCTCAGAAAGGCCGATATTCGACCGGGCGCCCTAATGGAATGGGGTGCGAACGGCGAACGGTCGGCGGATTTCTCAGAGGCCACCCTGGACGGCGCCGATTTCACCGGAGCCGACCTGAGCACCGCGAACATGGCGGTCAGCAGCGCGCAGGGCGCGATCTTCCGGGATGTGGAGCTGCACGCGGTCAATCTGGCGGGCGCCAATCTCACCAATGCGGATCTGAGCGGCTGTAATCTGCGGCACGCCAATCTGACGGGTACGAATTTCGACGGCGCCGATCTGACCGGTGCCAATCTGACCGAGGTCAACCTCAGGAATGTCG
>CALAHL010000777.1 GCA_937891725.1 uncultured Rhodospirillaceae bacterium
TCAAAGGTTTCGCCACGGCTTCAGACTCCCATCATATGCAAGACGACCTGTCGGACATGCGGGGCGGACCGGTGTTCGATCAAATATATGCCCTGCCACGTTCCCAGAACGGGACGTGCGTCCACCACGGGAATGGAAAGCGTGCTTGCGGTCAAGACCGTCCGCAGATGGGCCGGCATATCGTCCGGACCCTCGATCCCATGGCGGTAACGCTCCGGGGCTTCCGGCGCCAACCGGTCGAACCAATCCAGCAGGTCGTCCAAGACCTCAGGGCTCGCATTCTCCTGGATGGTGAGGGACGCGGACGTGTGGCGGCAGAACAGTGTCAGCACTCCTTCCTTGAGCCCTGATGCCGTTACGAAAGCGGTGATCGAGTCCGTGAGTTCGAAGAACCCACGCCCCGACGTGCCGATTTCCATCAAGTCTCGTGCTTGTCGGGCAACATCATTTAGTACTGGGTGGGATGTAACAATTTGGAATGACATGGGGAATCATTTGTCCATATTTGTGCTGTGGGTATTTTGCAAAGGTCTGCTGGCAAGGTCCGCACCTTTCCGGCTTGCTCTATTTGACAAGACTACATGCTGTGAAGACAATTCCGATTGCGTGGAGGTGCCTGCGGTTGTTTGCTCGGATTGCAAATTGCCGTAAATGTTCTAGTCTCGATATATAAGCGGAGTGTAATAAGCTCCCGTTCGCATACGAGGTTCTGGGGGAAACAGAGGCCATGGCAAGACATCTGGTCTGCCTGACCTACGATTTCGATGCTGTAGCGGCGCATGGTGCGCAGGCGACGACCAGCTTGGCTCCGGACCCTGGGTCTTGGAGCAGCTATTACGGCCTCGATCGTATTTTGGGCATGTTGGATCGCGAACGCGTGCGGGGCACGTTCTTTGCGGCCGGATCGACTCTTTCGCAACACGCCGATACGGCAAAGGCTCTTGTCGGCGACGGCCATGAGATTGGCCATCACGGCTGGGATCATCGTCGGCCGAACAACATGGATCGTAGGGCCGAGGAAGAGCATCTGTTGCGGGGGATGGAGGTGATCGACGCCCTGACCGGCCATACGCCGAGCGGCTATCGATCACCGTCGTGGGGGCATTCGCCGCACACGGTGGACCTGCTGTTGGCCAACGGTTTCGTCTACGATTCCAGCCTGATGGGACATGATCACCGGCCTTATCGCACGCGGGTCCCCGGCGACAGGCCGTCGGTGAGGGCCGACGTGTATGGCGCGCCCACGACCCTGATCGAGATGCCTGTCAACTGGAGCATCGATGATTACACGCGGAACGAATGGGCCGCGTTGCCGGGAGGTTTGGCGACCCTCGGCTTCAAGAGCTCGAGAGATCTGCTGCAAGGATGGCAGGAAGATTACGACACTATGGCCGACAGCGAGCATTGGGGGGTTGTGGTCTACACGTTCCATCCCTTCGTCTCGGGCCAGGGCAAGCGGATGCTGGCCATGCAACGGCTGATCCGATATCTCAGAGAGAACGGTGCCGATTTCGTCACCATGAGCGAGGCTGCTGAAGAGGCCGGTGCGCATATCGATCCGATTTGCTGATTTCAGAACCTCACCAGAGTCCCGATGGCCGATCCCGAGTTTCTTCGTGCGGAAATGGCGCGTACGTTGTCCGAAATCGGTGGACGGGACGCGGCGGTGGCACGTGCGCTTGAAGAGGTCGGACCGCCCTTGGTCAAACGCGATCCGCCCGGATTCAGGACCCTGTTTCACACCGTCGTTGCCCAGCATGTGTCCACCGCCTCCGCGTCGGCGGTATGGGGTAGACTGGAAGCTGCCGGTGCTGTCGATCCGGGTGGGCTATTGAAGATGGATGACGACAGGTTGGGGACGCTGGGTCTGACCCGCGCGAAGATGCGCACGGCGCGCGCGATCTCCGAGGCGGTCGCGTCGGGCTCTCTCGATCTGGTTCAGATGGCCAGCGAGCCGTCTGATATGGTGATGGAGAAGCTGACCTCATTTCCCGGCATTGGGCGTTGGACGGCCGAGATCTACCGCATGTTCGCTCTTGCGGATGCGGATGTGTTTCCGTCCGGAGACGTCGCAATTCGAGAAGCCATACGCATGCTTGACGATCTCCCAGAGCGCCCGGCTCCAAAGGCCTGCGACGCAAGGGCCGGCTCCTGGCGTCCGAATCGAAGTGCAGTGACCCTCCTGCTGTGGCGGCTTTACTGCATTCGGACGGGGCGCCGCGTGATGGGTGTCACCGACGATCTTGTCTGAACGTTCGAGTCCGATCCTTCGCCTCTTTCGATCCGGTGCTCCCGGTTCCGTGTGCCCAGGAACCGCCGATTTCGACGCGGTCATGGGGAGGTTGGATGGTCCGAGGTCCTTCTGCTACCTTTCGCGGGTGAAGGAAGGGCCGGTACCGCCTATCCCATCATCAGATATGCCTTGGTTTTCGAAACGGGCCTGATATCTGAGAGGCGATGGGGCGAGTGGTTTCTTGCCAGACGTGAAGACGACTGTCGGGGAGAATTTTTATGAGTTCGTCCGCCGTTGCCCACGGGGCAACGAGTGATCTGGTTTTGGGGACGGCGCTCGACGCGATCGACGAGGGCATCATCGTGTGCGACCAGGGCGACCGGGTCGTGAGTTGGAACGCTGCGATGTGCACTCTGTTCCCGAAGTTGGCACCCCATTACGCACCCGGCATCAAATTTGAGACCTTGCTTGGAATCGCGGCCGAAAGTGAACATCAGATCGGCCTGATCGAAGACCCCAAGAGTTGGGTCGAGAGCCGCATGGAGATACACCGATCTCCCGGCAAGACCTTTGAGCAGCGCCAACCGGATGGCCGCTGGCTGAGGATTTCCGATCGACCGACGCAGGATGGCGGACGCATCGCAATCTATCACGATATCACCGAGGAGCGGCGGCATGCGGCGGATGCGTCCCGGTATACCGAACTGCTGCGTCTGACGCTTGAGAACATCAGTCAGGGTCTCTGCGCATACGACAAGGACTATCGGCTGCTCACCTGGAATGCCCGGTTCTTTGAGCTGTTGGACCTGCGGCACACGCATGCTCAGGCCGGAACGCCATTGGTCGATATCTGCCGCTATCTCGCGCGCCGGGGTGAGTTTGGCGAAGGTGATCCGATCGAGTTGTCCGACAAGATCGTCGATCTCTTCAAGCAGACCCCCGGGGCGACCTATGAGCGGAAGACCGTCGCCGGAGGATATCTGGAGGTTCGTATCACGCCGATCGTCAGCGGTGGTGTGGTTGCGACCTACAACGACATCACCGAGCGGGTCGAGGCAGAGAAGCTGCTGCGCGAGAGCGAAGAGCGTTATGCCCTGGCTGCGGCAGGCTCCAATGACGGGCTTTGGGACTGGGATTTGGAGAACAGTCGCCTGTATTACTCCGAGCGGTTCAAGGCGATGTTGGGCTTTGAACCCGACGAGATGGGAGATGGTGCCGAAGAATGGCTCTCCCGGATTCATCCGGAGGATGTGGCGCGGTTTAGTGCGCAATTGGACGCACATGTCCACGGCGCCTCTCGCAATTTCGAGAGCGAACACCGGGTGCGCCATCGGGATGAGAGTTACCGTTGGATGTTGGCCCGTGGCCAGGCTGTGCGTTTGTCGGAAGGTGTCGTTGGCGGCGTTCCGATAAGCCGGAACGAGGACTCGATTCATCGGATCGCAGGTTCCTTGACCGATGTGACCGATCGTCGGCGCACCGAAGAGCAATCGGTTCACGATGCCCTGCACGACAGTTTGACCGGTCTGGCCAACCGGACGCTGTTCATGGAGCGGGTGCGCCAGACACTGGCCCGTCGCAGACGGACCAAGACTGCCCGCTTCGCCGTGATCTATCTGGATTTGGATCGGTTCAAGGTGGTGAACGAGAGCCTGGGGCATGTGCACGGTGACGACCTGATCATCGCGGCGGCCCGACGTCTCGAGCAGAATCTGAAATTCGGCGATACCGTCGCCCGTCTGGGCGGCGATGAGTTCGCGGTGCTGCTTGAGGATGTCGAGGACAAGAACGAAGCAAAGTCGATTTCGGAGATGCTGCAGAAGGCGTTGTCGTCCCCGTTCTCGATGGGGGGCCGGGAGATCTTCACCACCGCGTCGATGGGCATCGCCCATTCCGAGGACGAGTACGACCGCCCGGAAGAGATTCTGCGCGATTCCGAGCTTGCCATGTACAAGGCCAAGGAACTCGGCAAGGCGCGCTCGGTGGTGTTCGAACCCAGCATGCGCCGGGAAAGCATCACGCCGCTGGACGTCGAGAGCGATCTGCGCCGCGCGCTCGACCGCGGTGAGATGACGTTGGCCTATCAGCCGATCATCAATCTCGGCACCGGGAAGGTTTCCGGTTTCGAAGCTTTGGTGCGATGGACCCACGGGCGCCGCGGCGACGTTCCGCCGTCGGAATTCATTCCTTTGGCGGAGGAAACGGGGATGATCATCGAACTGGGGCAGTGGGTGTTGCGGACCGCCTGCGCCCAGATGGTGACCTGGAATCAGAAGTACAAAGATGCAGTTCCCTATGAAGTCAGCGTCAACCTGTCCGGTCGGCAGTTCGCGCAGGTGGATCTGGTGAAAATGGTGACCCACAGCCTGGAGGCGACGGGGCTGGCGGCGAACTGTCTGAAGCTTGAGATCACAGAAAGCGCGCTGATGGAGAATGCGGCCAGATCGGCTGAAATGCTGCGCCATCTCAAGGATTTGGACATTCGGGTCTGCGTCGACGATTTCGGCACCGGTTACAGCTCTCTCAGTTATCTGCATACGTTTCCGATCGACACGTTGAAGATCGATAAATCCTTCGTGCACGATATGGGACGCAACCGGCAGAATCTTGAAATCGTCCGAACCATTGCGCTGTTGGCGCAAAATCTGTGGATGGAAGTGATCGCGGAAGGGGTCGAAACGCCCGAGCAGCTGGCGCAATTGCGGGCGATCGGATGCGGCTATGCGCAAGGGTTCCTGTTTTCCCGCCCCCGGTCGGCCGAGAGTATCGAGAAGATGTTGAGCGAGAACAGAAGCTGGTGACCGATGGGATGCAAGGCCCTAGGATCGGCCCCACGGTGCCTTCGGCGAGCCAGAGGAGTCGGCTGTTTTGAGACGATATGAGGTCTATTTTCTCCAGCGGAAGACCCTAGGAGAGTGGGAAACCATGGAACGCGCCCAGATGGTCGCGGTGTTGGTATCCTCGTTGACCCAAGCTTTCGAGACGGACCAGCGGGCTGAGCTGCGATTGGTCGGCGGAACCTGGGACGAGACCATCCGGGAGTGGCAGTTCGCCCAGATATTCTACGTCGACAGGAATTCGGTCGATCTCGCGCTGGGCGAACCGGATGAGGACTTTGGCGGCGCCGAAGTCGAGGCGGAGCGCTGGACGCCGCCGATGCTGGTCGATGACGGCATACGGTTCGACGCCAACCGCACCGGTGCGCCCGCCGCGTCCGACACGGATGTGGAGATGCCGACCGGCGGACCGTTCGGAACGTCTGCCCGGAACGAAACCCTTCATTCGGATGGGGCCTTCGCGGCCGCCATCAGACGGGCCCGGGGCGATGAGGGCGACGATTTTAATCTTGAGACGACGGACACGAACCCGTTCTCCCGTGCGTCTGAGGACCGGGACACTCTGACCTTTCCGCAGGACGCGCCCGAGGACGCCGATGGAACCGAGGAGACCCTTCGGGATCTGGGCTTCGCACGGCGGGACTTCGCGGCGGATGATGACGATCAGGTCGGTCCACCGCCGGCTTTCTCGCGTCCGCACCGCAAGGCCCGGTCGCCCGTGCTGACGATCCTGGTGCTGATCGTGATCCTTCTCGTGCTTGCGGGCGGGGTGATTGGCATGATGGTCGCTTTCGACCGCCCGGAAATCCGACCCTATCTTCAGATGTTCGATGAGATGATGGCCGGGGAGCATCAAATGGCGGGACCGGTGTCCGACCCCGACGCGATCATGCCCGACACGACCGGCCAGGTTCTGACCTTTTCGGGCGTCGCACCCGCCCTGCAGGGGCGTTGGTCACCGGGGGACTGCGAGACGACCTATGTTGAGTTCGACGAGGCCAGCTACGTGATCGCCACCCCGCAGCAGCAGCCGTCGATTGAAATCCCGGTCTCGGAAACACTGACCGACGACTACGGTTTCTATGTCCGCCGGTCACCAATTTTGATCGAGCATTATCAGCGCCTGGGGGCCGAAGAAATTCAGATGATCGGCCGCACCAGCCGGGCGGGCTTCGAAGACGTGACCTCGGACATTCTGAACAAGTGTCCTTGAGCTAGAACAGACTGCCCTGGGTCGGTTTCGGTGCAGGAGGCGTAACTGGATCGAGCAGGCTCGGATCGTCGTTCCGAACATTGCCGATCCGTTTGTCGACTGGATAGGCCTCGATGAGATCCGGCGCGCAGGGGGCCATCAGTGGAGCCGCCTCCTTCGGCTCGGCCTGCATCCAGGTCTTGAAACTGGCTGGTGTGAAAAGCATCACCGGCATCCGGTGGTGGATGTGCCGGATCGCCGTGTTCGCTTCGGTCGTGACAATGGTGAAGGTCTCAAGCCAGCTGCCCTCTCCGGTACCCTCCCAAACCTCCCAGAGACCGGCGAAAGCGAAGGGAGCCCGGTCGCGACGGACGACCCGGTACGGCTGTTTGCTCCCCCCTCGGTTTTCCATTCGTAGAATCCGTCTGCGGGCACAAGACAGCGGCGGCGGCGATACGGCGCGCGGAACGCCGGTTTCTCGGCCACGGTTTCGGACCGGGCGTTGATCATCTTCGCGCCTATCGAGACTTCCTTGGCCCAGCTCGGCACCAGCCCCCATTGCAGGAGCGCAAGCTCTTTGCTGCCCCGTTCCCCCATCCGGACCACCGGCGCCGGTTGCGTCGGAGCCAGATTATGGCGCGGCTGCAGGTTCATCCCGCTCTCGACGTCGAACAGGCGGCGGATCGCTTCCGGTGCGGTTGTGATGCTGTAGCGTCCACACATGGTATCCCTCGAAAACAAATGGACACCCGCCCGCGTGGCTTGGTCCGCGCCTCGCCCCGGTTTACCATCGCGCCGATGTAACGCGAAACCAGCAAACCACGGGACACATTCCTCATGGCGAAGTTCGGCATCGGTCAAGGCATGAAGCGGCGAGAAGATCAGAGGTTTCTGACCGGCACAGGGCAGTATACCGACGACATCGTGGCGGAGAATCTGGCACATGCGGTCTTCCTGCGCTCGCCCTATCCACATGCCGAGATCGGGACCATCGATCTGGCGGCGGCGCGAGCGGCACCTGGCGTTCTGGCGGTCTTGACGGCCGAGGACGTGGGTGCGGACGGCCTTGGCGATCTACCGTGTCAAGCCTTGATCCCGGGCAGCGACGGCAAGCCCGCCTTCGATCCGGGATACCCGCTGCTGGCGCGGGGCCGGGTCCGGCATGTGGGCGACCCGGTTGCCATGATCCTGGCTGAGACCGAAGCCCAGGCCAAGGACGCGGCGGAGCTGATCGTGGTCGAGTACGACGAGTTGCCCGGCGTCGGCGATATCGAGACGGCGGCGGCGGGCGGCGCGCCGTTGGTTTATGAGGGAGCTCCCGGCAATGTCTGCGTCGATTGGCAGACCGGCGACGCCGAAGGGGTTCGACAGGCGTTTGCATCGGCCCATAAGGTCGTCGAGGCCCGTCTGGTCAACAACCGGATCATCGTGAACTCAATCGAACCGCGCGGCGCCATGTGCTCCTACGACGCGGCGAGCGATCATTATACTCTGCACGCCTCGACCCAGGGCAGCCATACCATTCGGTCGGTCCTGTGCGACGACATCTTCAAGATCGGCCATGACCGGATGCGGGTCATCACGCCGGATGTGGGTGGCGGCTTCGGGATGAAGATTTTTCCGTACCGTGAACACGCCCTGGTCGCCTGGGCATCCAAGCGCGTGGGCCGGCCGGTAAAATGGATTGCCGAGCGGACCGAGGCCTTCCTGTCCGATACCCAAGGCCGTGACCACATCACATTCGCGAGGCTCGCTCTGGATGCTGACGGCATCTTCCTGGCGCTGGACGTGGACACCAAGGCTG
>CALAHL010000778.1 GCA_937891725.1 uncultured Rhodospirillaceae bacterium
ACACCGACTGGGTCGGCAACGTTGGCACCGATCCGCTTCGCGCCGACCTGTTCGACGCGCCGCTGGCAGCGGCCGTGGTGCAGTCGGGCTATGCCGACGTGATCACGGTCAAGACCGGGCAAGGCTACGCCGCGCCGCCGCTCGCGGGGCTGTGGTCCTCGGCACCCTATCTGCACAACGGGTCGGTCCAGAGCCTGGAGGCGCTGCTCGATCCAGCCCGGCGGCTCGCGCGGTTTCAAGTCGGCGGCCATGCACTCGATTGGCAGACGGTGGGCCTGCGGCTGACACCGGAGGGGCGCTATCCGGCGGGCTATCTGCCCTTCGCCGCGCCGCAATGGGTCGATACGGCATTGCCCGGCCTTGGCAACGGAGGACACACCTTCGGCAAGGATCTGGCGGACCGCGAGCGGCGCTCGCTGATCGAGTTCCTGAAGTTGCTCTAGTCCAGCAGCACTTCGCTGAGCGGCAGGCGCGCGCGGGGAAAACCGGCGCCGTTGCGCCGGCCAAACCGGAAGGCGCTGACCAGTCGGCGCTCCGGCCCGATCCCGAAATGTTTGGCAATGCGCGCGGCAATCGCCGTGTCGTCGGCCAGCGCGGCCAGCACGTTCGCGCCGAACCCGGCGGCCTCGAGTTCCAGCCAGCAGCGGTGAAAGTGCCGGCCGCTTTCGAACGGGTCTTCGTCCGCTGGGCGGTAGAACAGCGCGACACCCGCGGCGTCCGCAAAGGACTTGCGTTCGGCCAGCAGGTGCGGCGCCAGCCCCAGCGCGGCGAGCGGACGGAACAGCGGCCCCAGCACCAACCCGGCTCCTATGGCCTCCAGCCCGGACATCCGCATGGCCTCGGCGTTCAGCCCGTCGCGCGTCCAACCGGGATGCCTCCGGCTGAGCCGCATCCAGCCGAGCAATTCTGCGCGAAAGCCGTCCTGGCGCATGAAACCGTAGCTGGCCTCGTCGCAAAGCCCGGCGAGCCAGGCGAGGGACACCGGGTCGGTCGCCACGGCCGTGTTGGCTCCAGCGACGGCAGCGGCTGCCTCGCGATCGGCCGGACCCGGTGGCGTGAAGGCTCCGCGCCACGAGGCCCGGCCTTCGAGGTGAGCCGCCAGCGGATCGGCCTCAGCACCGGGGGCGAAGGTCAGCCGGGCGATAGCCGGCATGGTGCCGCCGCTTTCGTGGAGGATCGTAGCGGTCGCGGCCAGCCCGTCCCGGCCCGCCGCCAGCACCAGTCCCTCGGCCGCCGCCCCCAGGCTGATCCGGGTATCTTTGCCGCTCGGATCGCCCACGGACAGGCGGCGACTCCGGTCTTCGTGGAGCACCAGATCGGCCCCGTCGATCCGCCAGCGCGCGGGCTGGACATTGTGGACGCTGGGCGAAGTGCAGGCCGCTGCCACCAGCGCGCGAAGCAACTCGGGGGTCATGCCAGGTCCTTTCGGAATAGGTGCAGCTGGTGCAGCGGCCGTGCGCCGAGCTTCTCCATCTGGCGCAGGCTGGCCGGGTTCTCGTCCGCGATCCAGGTGACGCCCAAGCTCTCGTACCCGGCCTCGCGCAGCGCGGAGAGCGTCCGGTCGAGCATGGCCCCCATGATCCCCTGCCCGTGGGCGCGGCGTGCGACAGAATAGAAGATGGTCACCGCGCGCTTGCGCCGCAGCCGGTAGCGCAGAAAGTGCAGTGGGGTCAGCAGCCCGATCCGCGACTTGGTGGCCTGCAGAAAGCCGTTGAGATCGGGAATGCAGATGATCGTGCCGACCGGCTCGCCGTTGTCCAGCAGGACCGAGGACAGCCGCGGATCGAGGATCGCGCTCATTTCCCCGGCCTGAAACTGGAACTCGGCCTCGGTCAGCGGCACGAACATCGGGTTGTCGCTGAACCCGTCGTTGAGAACCTGCCGGGCTTCTTCCATCCGCTTGGACAAGACCCGATTGGCGATGGGGGCGAAGGCGAACCGGGCGGGGTCGGGCGGACGGGCATCGATCCGGGCCCGGGTCACGTCGATCTCGAAGGTGGTCATCGGGAAGAACCGGCAGAACCCGTTCGCTTCCAGCAACGCGGGCAGGTACGGCGCGCCGACGACCATGTCGGTGTAGGCGCGCTGCGCAAACCCGCCGG
>CALAHL010000779.1 GCA_937891725.1 uncultured Rhodospirillaceae bacterium
CATAGTCGAGCCCGACGCTCTCGCAGAACTGGATCGAGGCCGGATCCCCACCGTGTTCGCCGCAGATCCCGAGCTTGATGTCGGGCCGTGCGGCCCGCCCGCGTTCGGCGGCGATCTTCACCAGTTCGCCGACCCCCGCCTGATCGAGGCTGACGAACGGGTCCTGATCGACGATGCCCTGCTCCTTGTATTCGTTCAGGAAGGCACCGGCGTCGTCGCGGCTCAGCCCATAGGTGGTTTGGGTCAGATCGTTGGTGCCGAAGCTGAAGAACTCGGCCGGACCCGCGATCTCGCCGGCCATCAGGGCGGCGCGCGGCAACTCGATCATCGTGCCCACCAGGTACTCAATCTGAACTCCCGTCTCGGAAATCACCTCCTGGGCGATCCGGTCGATGATCTCCTTCAGGATCTCGATCTCGCGGGCGGTGGCCGCCAACGGGATCATCACCTCGGGCACGGGCGCGGTGCCGGTCTTGCCGACTTCGGCCGCCGCTTCGAAGATCGCGCGGGACTGCATCTCGCAGATTTCGGGGAAGGTGACCGCCAGACGGCAGCCCCGGTGCCCGAGCATCGGGTTGCTTTCCTTCAGCTCAAGCGAGCGGCGGCGGACATCTTCGATCGACACGCCGGTCGCCTTCGAGACCTCCGTCATCTCCTCGTCGGAATGCGGCAGGAACTCGTGCAACGGCGGGTCGAGCAGGCGGATGGTGACCGGAAGGCCCTCCATGATCCGGAACAGCTCGACGAAGTCACTGCGCTGCATCGGCAGCAGCTTGTCCAATTCCTTGCGGCGCCCCTTCTCGTTCGAGGCCAGGATCATACCGCGCATGGCGATGATCCGCTCACCCTCGAAGAACATATGCTCGGTCCGGCATAGGCCGATCCCCTCGGCGCCGAAATCGCGCGCGACCTGGGCGTCCGCCGGGGTCTCGGCATTGGCGCGCACCTTCATGCGGCGGACCTGATCGGCCCATTCCATCAGGGTTGCGAAATTGCCGCTCACCTCCGGCTGCACGGTCGGCACCTCGCCCACCATGATCTCGCCGGTGCCGCCGTCGATCGTGATGTGATCGCCGACCTTCACGGTGGTCTCCCCCACGAAGAACGTGCCGTTGGCGTAATCGACCCGGATGCTGCCTGCACCCGAGACGCAGGGGCGGCCCATGCCGCGGGCGACCACCGCCGCATGGCTGGTCATGCCGCCGCGGGTGGTCAGAATGCCCTCGGCGGCGTGCATGCCGTGAATGTCCTCGGGGCTGGTCTCGATCCGGACCAGGATGACGCGCTGGCCGTCACGGGCGGCGGCTTCCGCCGCATCCGCGCTGAACACGACCTTGCCGCTGGCCGCTCCCGGCGACGCCGGCAGGCCCTTGGCGATCACGTTCCGCTCTGCATCGGGGTCCAGGGTTGGGTGCAGCAGCTGGTCCAGGCCCTGCGGCTCGATCCGGCTGATCGCCTCTTCCTTGGTGATCAGGCCTTCCTCGACCATGTCGACCGCGATCTTCAGAGCCGAATGCACCGTGCGCTTGCCGCTGCGGGTCTGCAGCATGTAGAGCTTGGCGCCCTGCACGGTGAACTCGATATCCTGCATGTCCTTGTAGTGGCCCTCGAGCATCGCGCGCACGTCGCAGAGCTGCTTGTAGACCTCGGGCATCACCTCTTCCATCGACGGCAGGTCCGATCCCTGGGACTTGCGGGCCGCGACGGTCAGGGTCTGCGGCGTCCGGATCCCGGCGACCACGTCCTCGCCCTGCGCGTTCACCAGGAACTCGCCGTAGAAATCATTCGCGCCGTGCGACGGATCGCGGGTGAACGCGACGCCGGTAGCGCAGTCCTCGCCCATGTTGCCGAACACCATCGCCTGCACGTTCACCGCCGTGCCCCAGGCCGCCGGAATGTTGTGCAGCCGGCGATAGACCTTGGCGCGCTGGTTCATCCAGGACCCGAACACCGCACCGACAGCCCCCCAAAGCTGATCCATCGGATCGGTCGGGAACGGGCTGCCGAGCTCGTCCTGAACCCGCGCCTTAAACTTCTCCACGAGTGTCCGGAGATCGTCCGCTTCCAGGTCGGTGTCGAGGTGTACGCCCTTCTCTTCCTTGGCGATTTCGAGAAGTTCCTCGAAATGTCCATGGTCGACGCCCAGGACAACGTCGGAGTACATCTGGATGAAACGGCGGTAGCTGTCATAGGCGAACCGCGCGTCGCCGGAGCGCTTGATCAGGCCCGCGACGGTCTCGTCGTTCAGACCCAGGTTCAGGACCGTGTCCATCATGCCCGGCATCGAGGCCCGCGCGCCGGAGCGCACCGAGACCAGCAGCGGGTTGGCGACGTCGCCGAATTTCATGCCGACCTCGGCCTCGATCTTGGCCAGCGCGGTCTCGACCTGTGCCTTCAGATCTTCGGGATAAGTCTCGCCGTTGTCGTAGTAATAGGTGCAGACTTCGGTGGTGACGGTGAAACCCGGCGGGACCGGAAGGCCGATCGAGCTCATCTCCGCCAGGTTGGCGCCTTTGCCGCCCAGCAGATTCCGCATGTCGGCCCGCCCATCGGCCCGACCTTCACCAAATCCGTACACCCATTGAGTCATGTCAGTCCTACCCCTCAATTCTGGAAAAGTCGGCCACTTCCCCCATCACCGACCGCACGGCGGCCAACAGCCGCAGACGGTTGACCCGAAGATCCGGATCGTCGGCATTCACGGTCACCCGCTCAAAGAACGCATCAATCGGCGCTCGCAGCCCGGCAAGAGCCGTCATAGCATCCGCGAAATTTTCTTGCGCGACTGATGATGTAGCGGCCTCGCGCGCAATTTCCAGGGATTTGTGCAGTGCAACCTCTTCCGGCTCGACCAGACGGCCCGCCTCCGGGGTGGGTGCGAACCCGCTGCCCGCCTTCTTTTCCTCGGCCCGCAGGATGTTCGACGCGCGTTTGAAACCGGCCAACAGATTGGCGCCGTCTTCGGTCGCAAGGAACGCGGAGAGCGCCGCAACCAGCGCCAAAAGCCGGACCAGATCGTCCTCGCCCCCGCGCTCGATCACGGCGGTGATCAGATCGTGCCGGACGCCCTGCTCGCGCTGCTGGACCTTGAGCCGGTCGAAGAAGAAGGCGAGGAGCGTAGACGTCTGCCAGCGCCGCCAAACCTCTAAGTAGATCCAGGCATCTTCGATAGAGGCAATGACTTCTTCTCTAGCCACATATCCAGATGCAACGCTGTGTCCCAATCCCGAAATTTGTGCCGCGCGGCCGACTGCGGGGATCCGATCAAATACGTCCTCTGGTGAAAATGTCTCTCTCGAAAATTCCTGCTCACTACAATTATAAGCGCGCACGAAGTCTCGTGCGACTGCGTAAAGAAAACCAGGAAAGAAGAACCGAGCAGGATATGAGTCCATTAATCCAGAGATCCCAGTCTTGTCTGGGTTCATCATCCGACCCGTATCCTCTTCGGATACCGAAGTGACGTAGACCTTAAGAAC
>CALAHL010000780.1 GCA_937891725.1 uncultured Rhodospirillaceae bacterium
GGTTCACCAATATCTTCTTGTCTGCTCCGGAAGATAAGGAACGGGCAACGTCGGATAAGAAGGCACCGTTGCTGGAGCTGACCTACAACTGGGATCCGGAAGAGCTGAAGACGGCACGGGCCTGGGGTCATCTGGCTTTCGCGGTCGACGATATCTATGCGACCTGCGAGAAACTTCAGTCGAACGGCGTGACCATCAACCGCCCGCCGCGGGATGGCTATATGGCGTTTGTGAAATCGCCGGACGGGGTGTCGATCGAGCTGCTTCAGAAGGGTGGTGCGAAGGACAAGGCCGAACCTTGGGCCTCGATGGAGAACACCGGCTCCTGGTAAGCCGGACCGCATGCGTTTCGGAAGAACCCGCCCGGTGAGGCGGGTTTTTTCATGGCTGGGACTGGACCTTAGGGGGAAACCGGCCATGTCAAAGCCATGCTGACAAAACATCCACACGCTACCGGTCTGCCCGGCCCGAAAGTCGCGATCATCGGTGCCGGTGCCGCCGGTCTGATGGCCGCGCGAATCCTGACCGCGTCCGGTCTGTCCGTCACCCTGATCGACAAGAGCCGAGGCTTGGGCGGGCGGCTCGCGACCCGGCGGGTCGAGAGCTTCGCGTTCGATCACGGTTGTCCCTCGGTCCATGTGTCTGATCCGGCCGATCTGGCGCTGATGGCGGACCTGACGGCGGCTGGAACGGCGGTGGCTGAGAGTGAGGGCAAATATCTGGGCCTCCCTGGCATGTCGTCTCTCTTGAAGCCCCTGGCCGAGGGTCTGGATCTCCATCGGGGTGTTCGGATCGCCGGAGTTCGGCGGGAGCCGGCCGGCTGGTATCTGCGCCCCGACACGGCCGATGATGCCGAGATGGGACCCTTCGACTGGCTGCTGGTCGCCGCTCCGGCGCCCCAGGCGGCGGATCTTCTCGCGGGGTATCCCGATGTCTCGACGCAGATCTCGAAGGCCGTAATGGCGCCGCGCTGGACCCTGATGGTGGTGCCGGACGGAGATCTGAACCAGGAGTCCGAGCGGATCCAGTTCGAGGACGAGGTCTTGGATTTCGCCATTCGAAACGACACCAAGCCGGGTCGGGGCGGGCCGGAGAGCTGGGTCGTGCACGCCCGTCAGGACTGGTCCGGCGCCAACCTGGAGATCAGTTCCGACAGTGCCCGCGACCGGCTGCTGGCCGGATTCCGAGCGCACATCCCCCAGGGCTATCCGAGATATGTCACGGCCCACCGCTGGCGGTTCGCCGAGGTGGCGTCGCCGCTGGGCGGGCCGTACGTGATCGACCCGGATCTTCGGCTGATGGCCGGTGGCGACTGGTGCCTGGGCCCGCTTGTGACCGACGCGCTGGCGAGCGGGCGTGCGATGGCAGCGCAGGTGCTGGCTTTTTCCGAACCCGCACTCCGGTAGAGTGCAGCCATGGCATCCAACGATATTGCCGTTGTGATCGGGGCCTCCGGCGGGATCGGCTCGGCCTTGTGCAACGCTCTGGAGAAGGGCGGGCGGTTCGCGCAGGTGATCCGGCTGTCCCGGTCGTCGGCACCGCCCGTGGATCTGCTCGACGAGGACAGCATCGTATCGGCGGCAGATTATCTCAGAGGGCTAGACGGCGCCCCCCGGCTGATAATCGACGCGACCGGGATGTTGAACGGTCCGGGCGTCGAACCGGAGAAAAGCTGGAGCGCGCTGGACCCCGAGCAGATGGCGCAGTCTTTCGCGATCAACGCGACCGGACCGGCGCTGCTGATGAAGTATCTGCTGCCGTTGCTGAAACGCGACGATGCGTCAATTTTCGCCACACTGTCCGCCAAAGTCGGCAGCATCGGCGACAACAGGATCGGCGGGTGGTGGTCCTACCGGGCGTCGAAAGCGGCGCTGAATCAGTTCGTTCGGACCGCTGCCATCGAGCTTGCCCGCAAGAACAAAACCGCGATCTGCGTGGCCCTGCACCCGGGCACCGTCGATACCGGGTTGAGCGGCAAATTCGCCAAAGCAGGCCTGGACGTCCGGTCGCCCGAACAGGCCGCGTTGGATCTGCTGGCGGTGATCGAACGGCTGAGCCCCGAGGACACCGGCGGGTTTTTCGACTATCGCGGCGAGGCACTGCCCTGGTAGGGGGCTCAAGTCAGGGCGCGATCATGCCGTTCTTGATATAGCTCTCATCGTAGCGGAAGACGATGTCCGGGTTCGGGCGCAACACCTCGTTCACCTTGCCGTCGTAATCCAGTCGCATCAAGAGATCCCGGATCAGATTGAGCCGAGACAGCCATTTGTCGTCGCCGCGAACAATGGTCCAGGGTGAGACCGGATTGTGGGTGCGGGCCAGCATGTCGTTCCGGGCGACGCTGTACTCGTCCCACAGCTTTGTCGCCTGCGCATCAATCGGACTGATCTTCCATTGTTTCAATGGGTTGTCCCGACGGTC
>CALAHL010000781.1 GCA_937891725.1 uncultured Rhodospirillaceae bacterium
AGGAGCAGGACGTCTACATGGGGGACATCCCCCTGATGACGGACAAGGGCACCTTCGTCGTCAACGGCACCGAGCGCGTCATCGTCTCGCAGATGCACCGTTCGCCGGGCGTCTTCTTCGACCACGACAAGGGCAAGACCCACAGCTCTGGCAAGTACCTGTTCGCCGCCCGTGTGATCCCGTATCGCGGCTCCTGGCTGGACTTCGAATTCGACGCCAAGGACGTTATGTACGTCCGGATCGATCGCCGCAGGAAGCTGCCGGCGACCACTCTGCTGTTCGCGCTCCATTCCGACGCCACGACTCAGTACCTGAAAGACTGCCACGAGAACGGGGACGATCCCTCGCGTGAGCGCGTCACGGGCATGAGCGGCGAGGAAATCCTCAATCATTTCTACGACACCGTGACCTATGTGCGGGAAAAGGACGGATGGCGCACGCCGTTCGACCTCGAGCGCATGAAGGGCATGAAGTTGATGCGCGACATGGTCGACGCGGATACCGGTCAGGTCGTGGCCGCCATGGGCGACAAGATCACGCCGCGGTCGTCCCGCAAGCTGACGGAAGCCGGCCTGAAGGACATGTTCGTCGATAACGAGGAACTGATCGGCCAGTATATCGGCGGCGATCTGATCGACGAGTCGACCGGTCTGGTCTATTGCGACGCCGGCGAGGAGATCACCGAGGACCTGCTGGCCAAGCTGGCCGAGGTCGGTGTCACTGAACTGCCGGTCCTGGCGATCGACCACAACAACGTGGGCCCCTATCTGCGCAACACCCTGGCACTCGACAAGAACGCCACCCGGGAAGAGGCGCTGGTGGACATCTACCGGGTGATGCGTCCGGGCGAGCCGCCGACCTTGGAGACCGCCGAGGCGCTGTTCAAAGGCCTGTTCTTCGACAGCGAGCGCTACGATCTCTCAGCCGTCGGTCGGGTGAAGATGAACGCCCGTCTGGCGCAGGAGACCGACGATCAGATGCGGGTTCTGCGCAAGGAAGACATCCTTGAGATCCTCAAGGTCCTGGTCGGCCTGAAGGACGGCAAGGGCGAGATCGACGACATCGATCACCTGGGCAACCGCCGGGTGCGGTCGGTCGGTGAACTGATGGAGAATCAGTATCGCGTCGGCTTGCTGCGGATGGAGCGGGCGATCCGCGAGCGGATGAGCTCGGTCGAGATCGACACCGTGATGCCGCATGACCTGATCAACGCCAAGCCGGCGGCGGCGGCGGTGCGGGAGTTCTTCGGATCCTCCCAGCTGTCCCAGTTCATGGACCAGACCAATCCGCTGTCCGAGATCACCCACAAGCGCCGTCTGTCGGCGCTTGGCCCGGGCGGTCTGACGCGGGAGCGGGCCGGCTTCGAGGTGCGCGACGTGCACCCGACCCATTACGGCCGGATCTGCCCGATCGAGACGCCGGAAGGCCCGAATATCGGCCTGATCAACTCGCTCGCCACCTACGCACGGGTCAACCAGTACGGCTTCATCGAGACGCCGTATCGGACCGTGACGGACGGCTCGGTGACCGATGAGGTCAAGTACATCTCGGCGATGGAAGAGGGGCGGTTCACCATCGCCCAGGCCAACGCCCCGGTCGACAAGACCGGTAAGTTCATGGAAGAGCTGGTTCCGGTGCGGCGCCGGGGTGATTTCGGTCTGGCCCGTCCAGAAGACATTCACCTGATCGACGTTTCGCCGAAGCAGCTGGTGTCGGTTGCCGCGGCCTTGATCCCGTTCCTCGAGAACGACGACGCCAACCGGGCCCTGATGGGCTCGAACATGCAGCGTCAGGCGGTGCCTTTGATCCAGGCCGAGGCTCCGTATGTGGGCACCGGTATGGAAGCGACGGTGGCGCGGGACAGCGGCGTGGCGATCGCTGCCCGCCGGTCCGGCATCGTCGACCAGATCGATGCCTCGCGCATCGTGATCCGGTCGAGCGAAGAGAACGAGGAGAGCACCTCGAACGTCGACATCTATCGGATGCTGAAGTTCCAGCGTTCCAACCAGAACACCTGTATCACCCAGCGTCCGCTGGTGAAGGTGGGTGATCAGGTTCAGCGCGGCGACATCATCGCCGACGGCCCGTCGACCGATTTGGGCGAGCTGGCTCTGGGCCGGAACGTGCTCTGCGCGTTCATGCCGTGGAACGGCTACAACTTCGAGGACTCGATCCTGATCTCCGAGCGCATCGTCCGTGACGACGTGTTCACCTCGATCCATATCGAGGAATTCGAGATCATGGCCCGCGATACCAAGCTGGGTCAGGAAGAGATCACCCGCGACATTCCGAACGTCGGTGAGGAAGCCCTCAAGAATTTGGATGAGGCGGGCATCGTCTACATCGGTGCCGAGGTAAATCCGGGCGATATCCTGGTCGGTAAGGTCACCCCGAAGGGCGAAAGCCCGATGACCCCGGAAGAGAAACTGCTCCGGGCGATCTTCGGTGAAAAGGCCTCCGACGTGCGGGATACCTCGTTGAAGGTCCCGCCGGGAGTGACCGGCACGATCGTCGAGGTGCGGGTGTTCTCGCGCCGCGGTGTCGACAAGGATGAGCGGAGCCAGGCAATCGAACGGTCCGAGATCGAGCGTTTGGCCAAGGACCGTGACGACGAGCGTGCCATTCTGGAGCGCGGGTTCTTCGACCGTCTCAAGGAACTGCTGAGCGGCAAGGTCGCCAGCGGTGGCCCGAAGGGGTTCAAGGCCGGTACCACCCTGACCGACGAGGTGTTCAAGGAATACACCTCCGGCCAGTGGCGCCAGTTCGTGGTCGAGGACGAGAAGCTGATGACCTATGTCGAGGGGCTCAAGCAGCACTTCGACCGGTCGATCGACCAGCTGAAAGCACGGTTCGACAACAAGGTCGAAAAGCTGCAGCGCGGTGACGAGCTGCCGCCGGGCGTGATGAAGATGGTCAAGGTGTTCGTGGCGGTGAAGCGCAAGCTGCAGCCGGGCGACAAGATGGCCGGTCGTCACGGAAACAAGGGTGTGATTTCCAAGATCAACCCGATCGAGGATATGCCCTATCTGGACGACGGCACCGCCGTCGACATCGTGCTCAATCCGCTGGGTGTGCCGTCGCGTATGAACGTCGGTCAGATCCTTGAGACCCATCTGGGCTGGGCGTCAGCCGGTCTGGGTCGTCAGATCCGTCACATGCTGGAGACCCTTGGCAAGGACACCAATGTCGGTGATCTGCGCACCCAGCTTGAGATGATTTACGGAGAAGAACAGTTCGGCCGGGATATCCAGCCGCTCAACGATGCCGAAGTGATCGAACTTTCGGGTAACCTCGCCCGCGGCGTGCCGATGGCAACGCCGGTGTTCGACGGCGCCCGCGAGGAAGATATCGTGATCATGCTGGAGAAGGCAGGTCTCGATTCTTCGGGTCAGGTCCAGCTGTGGGACGGACGGACGGGCGAAAAGTTCGACCGGAAGGTCACAGTCGGCTATATTTACATGCTGAAGCTGCACCACTTGGTGGACGACAAGATCCACGCGCGGTCGATCGGTCCGTACAGCCTCGTCACCCAGCAGCCGCTGGGCGGTAAGGCTCAGTTCGGCGGTCAGCGCTTCGGTGAGATGGAAGTTTGGGCGCTGGAAGCGTACGGCGCCGCATACACATTGCAGGAGATGCTCACTGTTAAATCCGACGACGTGTCTGGTCGAACCAAGGTGTACGAGGCGATCGTGCGCGGGGACGACAATTTCGAGGCCGGTATTCCGGAGTCCTTCAACGTGTTGGTGAAGGAACTGCGGTCGCTTGGCCTGAACGTCGAGCTAAATCAGGAAGAGTATTGACGGATCGGGGTCGGTTCGCGGGAGTTTGCCTGAGGGCGGATCCTGCGCGCCGACCACGAACTTGTG
>CALAHL010000782.1 GCA_937891725.1 uncultured Rhodospirillaceae bacterium
GTCCAAGGTCTCGGCGGTCAGAGTCTCGATCTCCTCGTTGCGGTAATTCGACGAGTTGAACAGATGCCCTTCCAGATAGGCCCAGAAGAAGTAGTAGCAGGGATAGTTGAGCCAGCCGCCGAAGGTCTCCAGATGCAGCGGCAGACGCTTCTCGACCAGGGACGCGGTCCGCCAGTTGGCGCCCGGAATCTTCTCGATGGTGGCCTTGATGCCGATCTTGGCCAGGTTCTCCTGCACCAGCAGGGCGGTCGGCTCCATCCAGTCGCTCTGGTCGAGAGCGATCGACAGTGGCACCTCGAACCCGTCCTTGTAGCCGGCCTCGTCCAACAGGGCCTTCGCCTTGTCGAGATCCGTCGAGTACGGGAACGGCTGCGGCCATTCGGTGTCGGACGGCATTGCGGAGGGACCACCCCACATCGGCTTGCCCCGGCCGTAGGCTGCGGTCTGGAAGATGTCCTCGTAGGGCACCGACCAGGCGATCGCCTGACGCACCTTCTTGTCCTTGAACGGCTCGAACGACAGGTTCGGGTTCAGGCAGTAGATCGCGTTCTCGACCGGGGTCGAGTGGATCGTCAGCCCATCGGTGCCGGACAGTTCCTTGGCGTCCTTGTTGGGGATGTCGAAGGACATCTGGATGTCGCCCCGCTCGAACAGCGCCCGGCGGGTCGCCTGGCTCGGCACTTCGCGGACGATCACCCGCTTGACCTCCGGCAGCGGCCCCGACGTCCAATCGTCGTTGCGCTCATAGACCAGCTGCTGGCCCGGATCCCACCGGACCACCTTGAAGGCGCCGGAGCCACAGGGATTCTTGTGCAGGTACTCGGTCGCCCAGGGATCGTCGGTGGTGGCGTTCGCCTTGGCGAGGGTGGAGTTGATGATCATCGGCACCGGCACCGCCAGATCGGGCAGGGTCAGCTTCGAGGGACGGATGCGCTTGATCTTGAAGGTGAGCGCGTCGACCACTTCGAACTGCTCCGGCTTCTCCAGCGAGCCTGCCTTCATCTGAACGGTCGGGAAGCCGCCGACCGAGACCGCCCGGTCGAACGACCATTTCACGTCCTCGGCAGTGATCGGCGAGCCGTCCTGGAACTTCCCGTTCGGCCGCAGCTTGAACACCATCTCGGTGTCCGTCAGCTCCCAGCTTTCGGCAACCTCCGGAACGATGGTCGCGTAGTCATAGGACAGCCCGCCGTCCGGTGTGGTCTTGGTCCCGAAGCCGACCAGACGGTCGTAGATGTTGACCGCGACCTGATAGCTGGGCCGGTTGGTCCCGGTCCGGTGGATGTCCAGGCTGTTGATGGTCTGCCCCATCGCCACGACAAGCACGCCGTCGGTCGCGGCACGTGCCGGAAGGGAGCGGAGGAAGGGCAGGGCGCTTGCCCCGAGAACGGTCGCACCCCCGAGGAGGCTGGTACCCTTGAGAAAATCACGCCTGCGCATGGTGCACTCCTGATCGTTGATGGTTCATGGTTTCGCGGTGTCACGCGGCGTCTGGGAGGCGAGAAAGGCCCGCCAGCCACCGAATTCCGTGATGTCGATGGCACCCGTCAGTCCGGCTGCCTCGCAGATGAAGCCGTTGACGGTGCTGCCGTCCTCAAGCGCCACGGTCCCGATGCCGAGCGGTGCGGGAATGCCGCGCATGAAGGCGCCGAAAGCGGCGGACGGGAGCGCCCAGATCTCCAGGTCGAATGCGCCGCCGTCCGGATCCCGCACCAGACCCGGTCGGAATGGCGGTCCTCCGGCCAGCTTGAACAGCCGGTACCCCGCTGCGGTCACGGCGGTTCTCAGGAACCGCCCGCCCAGCCGGGTCAGTTCGCCGTTCAGCGGCAGACCCGACATATGCGCACCGACAGCAGCTATGGCGATCTCGCCTGCCTGCGCCTGGGACGGCTTCGATATCTGGATGGGTGTCGGCCAGTCTGTGGCGCCGAGCGGAACATTTGCCGCGCTGTGCAGCTCCGCCGCCAGCCCGGCGATCAATCCGTCGGCCCCGGCACGGCCCAGCAGGGTGACGCTGCCCGGACGACCGTCGCTGCGGGGTGCGGTGGGCACGGCAATCCCGCACATGTCGAGCAGATTGACGAAATTCGTATAGGTTCCGAGCCGCCGGTTCGGGCCGACCGGATCGGTTTTCAGATCCGCGACGGAATAGAAAGTCGGGATCGACGGTACGCACAGCAGATCCAATCCGCGCATCCGGTCCCCAACCTCGCGTTCCAGCTCTTTCAGCCGGTAGAAACTGCGGAAGGTGTCGGTGGCGGAGAAGGCGGTCGCCTTCCCGACGATCCCGGCTACGACCGGATCGACGGCGGCGGGGTCGGTCTCCAGCAACTCCTGCAGGACGGTATGGCGCTCGGCCACCCAGACACCTTCATAGAGCATGTCGGCGACCCGGTAGAACGGGGTGAGATCGATCTCCACCAGCGTGCCGCCGGCAGCCTCGACCATTTCGAGGGCGGCGGTGTAGGCCTCGGCCTGGAGGTCATCACCGAAGAATTCGAGCGAAGCCGCGTCCGGAATGCCGACGCGCAGGTGCGGTGGTGGGGCGCCGAGCGGGGTGGTGGGAACCGGACGGGAATAGGCATCGTCGGTGTCGAAAGCCGCGGCGCTGGAGAACACCCAGTAGGCATCCTCGACCGTGAGCGCGAAGATCGAGATCGTGTCCAAGGTCCGGCAGGCCGGAATCATGCCCGATGCCGAGCG
>CALAHL010000783.1 GCA_937891725.1 uncultured Rhodospirillaceae bacterium
CTGTTCCTGCTGTGCACCATTCCGTTCTGGACCTCGATCGTGATCCGGATGATCGCGTGGATTCCGCTGCTGGGGCGCAACGGCCTGATCAATAACGCCCTGGTCGGCGCGGGCATCGTCCACGAGCCCCTGGAATGGCTGCTGTTCAGCGAATTCGCGGTGATCGTGGGCTATGTCCATCTCTACACCCTGTTCATGATCGTGCCGATCTTCAATTCGATGATGCGGATCGACCGGCGTCTGTTGGAAGCCGCCGTCGACGGTGGGGCCACCGGATGGCAGACCGTCCGCCATGTCATCATCCCGCTGTCCAAGCCCGGCATCGCCATCGGCTCGATCTTCGTGATCGCCATGGTTATGGGTGATTTCGTGACCGTGAACGTGCTGGGTGGCGGCCAGATCGCCTCGATCGGTAAGATGATCGCGACCGAGCTGTCCTATCTTCAGTTCCCGCCAGCCGCCGCCAGTGCCATGGTGCTCCTGGGTCTGGTGATCGTGCTGATCGCGCTGCTGATGCGGTTCGCCGACGTTCGAAAGGAGCTGTGAGATGCACCAGGGCGCGCGTCCCCGCAGCTTCTACATTCTCGCCGCGATCTTCGCGGTCTTCGTGGTGTTTCTGTACGGCCCGATGGTCACCGTGATTCTACTGGCGTTCCAGGGTACGGACGGCGGTCTGACGTTCCCGATGAACGGGGTCTCGTTGCATTGGTTCGCGGATATCTTCCAGCCGCAGTCGATCGGCGATATCTGGGGGTCGTTCTCGCGCTCGATCTGGCTCGGGCTGATGGTGATGGTCCTGACCGTGGTGATCGCCTTCGCAGCAGGGTTGGCCTTCCGACGCAAATTCAAGGGCAGCGGCGTTCTGTTCTACATCGTCATCGCCAGCCTGATCATGCCTTCGATCGTGGTCAGTCTGGGCATCGGCTCGATGTTCGAGTTCCTCGGCATTCCGCGCACCTGGTGGAGTTCCGGGCTGGGCGCGCACCTGACCTGGACCCTGCCCTTCGGCCTGCTGATCATGTTCGCGGTGTTCAACCGGTTCGACCCGGCCTATGAGGAAGCCGCCCGTGATCTTGGCGCGACCGGGTGGCAAACCATCCGCTACGTGGTCCTGCCAATCGTGGCCCCCAGTCTGGTCGGCGTGGCCCTGTTCGGCTTCACTCTGTCTTATGACGAGATCTCGCGGACCTCCCAGTCGGTCGGCCCGCTCAACACCCTTCCGCTGGAACTCCAGGCGATGCAGACCAATGTCACGACACCGGTGATTTACGCGCTGGGGGCCTATACGACCGCGTTGTCGCTGATCGTGATCGGCATCTGCCTAGGTCTGGTGGCGCTGGTGCGACGGCGGCGGCGCAAGCACGGCTCGGATGCCGGCATGGGCATGGTTTAGGACACACTCGCATGCGCATCCTCGTCGTGAACCCGAACACCACCGCCTCGATGACCGACAAGATCCGGGAGACGGCGGTCGGCGTGGCGGCACCCGGAACCGAGATCCTGGCGCTCAATCCCGCCGACGGCCCGGTCAGCATCGAAGGTCACTACGACGAGGTCTATTGCCTGCCCGGCCTGATGGACGAAACCCGCAAAGGTGTTGCCGACGGTGCCGACGCAGTGGTGATCGCATGCTTCGACGATCCGGGACTTGAGGCCTGTCGCGAACTGGTCGACGTCCCGGTGATCGGGATCTGCGAGGCCGCAATGGCAGCGGCGTCGATGGTCGGGCACGGGTTTTCCGTCGTCACCACCCTGCCCCGTGCGATCCCCATCATCGAGGCCCTGGCGCTGAAATACGGCTACGAGCGGCACTGTCGGCGGGTGCGCGCAGCTGCGATTCCTGTGCTGGCGCTGGAAGAGGACGGCAAGGCCGCAGCAGAGAAGGTGCGCGCCGAGGTGCTGGCCGCGATCGAGGAAGACGGCGCCGAAGCCGTGCTGCTCGGCTGCGCCGGCATGACGGATCTGGCGTCGGCGTTGACCGAGGAGACCGGCGTGCCGGTGATCGACGGGGTCGCGGCGGCGGTCAAATTCGCCGAGGCCCTGGTGGGTCTCGGGCTGAAGACCTGTAAGCGTGGAGCCTATGCCCCGCCGCGTGCAAAGACCTATTCTGGCGCACTTGCCGCCTATGCGCCCACCGATAAGACCAGCTAACTCAGGGGACTACCATGCGACTGATCGGCGTCGATGTCGGCGGTACCTTCACGGATCTGGTCTATACCGACACCGATGAAGGCCGGACGGTGATCCACAAGACCCCGACCACCACCGGCGATCCGTCGAAAGGCGTGATCGAGGGCTCACTGGAACTCTGCCGACGAGTGGGCGTCGATCCCGCGAGCATCGACCACCTGATGCACGGCACCACGATCGCGACCAACGCGGTGCTGGAATACGACGGGGCGGTCACCGGTATGATCACCACGGAGGGCTATCGCGACGTGGTCCATATCGGCCGTCACCAGCGCCCGCAGCACTACTCGATCATGCAGGACATCCCGTGGCAGGACCGTCCGCTGGTCCGCCGCCGCTATCGGAAGACCGTGCGCGAACGGCTGATCCCGCCGACCGGTGAAGTGCTGATCCCGCTCGACGAGGAGGGCGTGCGACAAGCCGCGCGCGAGTTGCGGGAGGCAGGCGTTGCGGCGATCTCGATCTGCTTTCTGTTCTCCTATCTTGACCCGGTCCACGAGGATCGCGCGCGGGAAATCGTGCTGGAGGAATATCCCGACTGTTTCGTGTCGACCTCCTCGTCCCTCTCGCCCCAGTTCCGGGAGTTCGAGCGGTTCACCACCGCCGCCATGAACGCGTTCATTGGCCCCAAGGTCCGA